>JADGQD010000150.1 GCA_017882065.1 Anaerolineales bacterium
GCCAAAGACTCGCTCTTCGCCCGCATCAACCTGCAAGGCGACGAACTGGAAATGTACAAGCGCGTCCACGAGGCGCTGGCCGAGAAAATCCCGATGCCCGATCTGCTGGTTTACCTGCGCGCCGACACCGATGTGTTGATGCAGCGCATCGCCCTGCGCGACCGCACCTACGAGCGAAATATGGAGCGCAGTTACATCGAAGAACTCAACCGGGCCTACGAAGACTTCTTCTCCCGACCCTATGACGGCACACCTGTGCTGACGATTGACACCAACCCGCTGGATTTTGTCCACACCCCGGAACATCTCAGCATCATCGAGAACCGCATCCGCGAGACCCTCAACCTGCCTCCATACCAGCCATCCTTGATTGCCAAATAGGGAGGATTATTGATGCGTATCACCCGCGAGACACTCATTCGCATTGCCAAAGAAACCGTCCAGAAACGAGCCTTAGCGGACCCCGGGCTGGTGGCAGCTTACCTGACCGGTTCCCTGCGCTCCGAAAATCCCTTCCTCGGCAACTCCACCGATATAGACATTGTCCTCGTCCACGCCGGGCAGCCAAAAGTTCGCCGCGAGATTTTGCCTGTCACGCCCGAAATCCACCTGGACATCGTCCATAACCCGCGCAGCGAGTACGAAAAGCCGAAGGAACTGCGCATCCACCCCTGGCTGGGGCCCGAACTCTACGACCCGCTGCCTCTTTATGTCACCCAGCATTTCTTCGAATTCATCCAGGCCGGGGTGCGGGCCGAGTACGCTGAGCCGGTCAACGTGCTGGCACGTGCCCGTCGAAATGCCGAACACGCCCGTCAAATCTGGAGTGGTCTGCAACTCAGCCAGGAGACCGGCCCCGCACTGCTGCTCTCTTACCTGAAAGGTGTCAACCATGCCGCCAATGCCGTCGCCCTGCTGACGGGGGGTCCGCTCGCCGAACGGCGCTTCCTGCTCCAGTTCCAGGAACGGGCCGCGGCGGCTGGTGCGCCGGGTCTCGCCGCCGGGCTCCTGGGGCTGCTCGGCGGAGCGCAGGTGGATGCGGCAACCCTGAGCAAATTCCTAACGGAGTGGGAAAAAACATTTGTCGACGCGGCCAGCCGAAATAAGGTCCACGTCCCGTCCAGGAACCGGGACTACCCCGCAAGCATCGCTGCGCCCCGATTGGCATACTACAAACTGGCGTTCGAGGCCATGCTGGCAGGCGATTCCCCGCAGTCCATGCTCTGGCCGATGGTGCATACCTGGACGCTATCCGCCGCAGTTCTTCCGCCAACGCACCAATCGAAATGGCAGGCCGCCTGTGAAACACTCGGGCTGACTGGAGAGGTCTTCATCGAACGGATGGAAGGGCTGGACCGTTTCCTGGATACCGTTGAGGAATTGCTGGAAAATATGGCAACCAGTCAAGGGTTGTGACCCCATATATGGGCATCTCCCCGAGGGGCAAACACCCAAAACTGTGGATAACTGCCCATAATCTGTGGATAACCTGCGCGGTCTGTGGAAAAGTCGCTCAATTGTTCGAAATATGAACCTCTATATACGGGGGCAGTATTTTTTAGTTATCCAAGATGTAGTTCCAGTTCGAATTTGTTCTTTAGCCTTCTAAAAAGAGAGGTTACTTTTCCGGGACTTTTCCACAGGGTTAATATGCCAGGATGAAGTTGGATACACCACCTATGCTGGCTTTACCCAGGGGCAAGCCAGCCTTGCCGGAGGTTTGGGGTTTTCCACATATCCACAGGCTCTACTACAATTACTATTACCATAATCAACTATGAATGATGAGGAAAACAGGGGGTATAATCCAAAGATTCAGGCGGTTGCTATTTATACAAAAAACCGTATAATGGTCTTTATTACTAGAGAGGAGGTGCCAGGCACCGATACTATTTTTGTTTTCCCCCAAACCCAACCTTTAGTTTTTCCACATTTTGAGAGGAGAGAGATTGTGAAACGCTCAATGTTTTTGCTCATATCGCTGGTCGTGTTGACCAGCATGATTCTGGTAGCCTGCGGCCCCGCAGCCACCACCGTGGCCCCTGCCACAGCGGTACCCCCAACAGCGGTACCCCCAACAGCAGTACCCTTCCAGCCGTTGAGTCTAGCCGCCCCGGATTGCTCGTACGGTGGTGAATTCTCCAAGATCGAGGCCGTGGATCAAAACACGGTCAAGTTCACCCTGTGCTACCCAGACCCGGCCTTCCTGTCCAAGATCGCCCTGGCGTCATTCGGCGTCCAGCCCGCAGCTTGGTTGCAGCAGACGGGCGGAGGCGGCACCGGTAGCGAACTGCTGACCAACCCCGTCGGCACCGGCCCCTACCTGCTGACCCAATGGCAGAAGGGCCAGGAGCTGGACCTTGCCCGCTTCGACGATTACTGGGGCACCAAAGCCCTGACCAAGACCGTGGTCCTCCGCTGGAGTACCGAATCAGCCCAGCGTCTGCAGGAACTGCAGGCTGGCACGGTGGATGCGATCGACAACGTCGGTCCGGCTGATTTTGCCACCGTCCAGGCGGATCCGAATCTTCAGTTGCTGAATCGCGACCCGATGAACATTCTCTACATCGGCATGAACAACACCTACCCGCCCTTCGACAAAGTGGAAGTGCGGCAGGCGATCGCCATGGGCATCGACCGCGCCCGCATCGTCAACAACTTCTACCCGGCGGGTTCCTCGGTTGCGGATTATTTCACCCCCTGCATGATCACCAACGGCTGCGTGGGCGATAAGTGGTACGATTTCGACCCGGTCGCGGCCAAGGCACTGCTGGCCCAGGCCGGCTTCCCGAACGGCTTCGAGACCGAACTTGCCTACCGCGACGTGGTGCGCCCCTACGTGTCACAGGTCGGCAACGTAGCCCAGGATATCCAGGCCCAGTTGAAGGCCAACCTGAACATTGACGCCAAGATCGTGGTCATGGAGTCGGGTGCCTTCATTGACGCTTCCAACAAGGGCGAGCTGAAAGGCCTGCACCTGCTGGGCTGGACCGCCGACTATCCTGATCAGACCAACTTCCTGGATGTGTTCTTCGGAGCCTCAGCCAAGACCTTTGGCAATACCTGGCCGGATATCGTCGACGCTTTGAAGCAAGCCGCCACCCTGGTCGATCCCGCCGCACGCGAGCCTTTCTACGTGACGGCAGACAACCTGATCAAAGAGCACGTGCCGATGGTCCCGGTGGCGCACGGGGTCTCCGCCTTGGCATACAAAGCCAGTGCACAGGGTGCCAACGTCAGTGCCCTGAGTGACGAGGTCTTTGCACCGGTGAACATCTCCGGGCAGGACACCTTCGTCTTCATGCAAGGTGCCGAGCCGATTTCGCTTTACGGCGCAGATGAGAGCGATGGCGAGTCGCTGCGGCCTTACATCCAGATCACCGAAGGTCTGTACGGCTTCGTGACCGGCACCACCGAGGTCACACCCGTCCTGGCAACCGAGTGCACCCCGAACGCCGACGTGACCGAGTGGACCTGCGCCCTGCGCCAGAACGTCAAGTTCCACGACGGCTCCACCCTGACTGCCAATGACGTGGTCGAGACCTTCATTGTCCAGTGGGATTCTTCCAATCCGCTGCACACGGGCAACACCGGCGAGTTTTACTACTTCTCCTCGCTGTTTGCCGCCTTCCTGAACGCCCCCTAATAGATGGCTGGCCTGTGAAGGCCTAACCTGCTTACAACCCCCGGTGAGGCAATCCCTCACCGGGGGTTCCTGGAAAACGATGATCACCTATATCCTGCGCCGCTTTCTATCCAGTATTCCCGTTCTCATCGGGATCCTTTTTGCGACTTTTACCCTGGCCCGCCTGCTGCCGGGCGATCCCTGCCGTGCCGTCCTGGGCGAAAGGGCCACGGATGCAATCTGCAACGAATTTCTGCACCGGCATGGACTCGACCGGCCCATCCCGGTCCAATTTGCCGTTTACGTGAATGAAATCGCCCACGGCGACTTCGGGGTTTCGTTACGCTACAGCGAGACCGTCGGCCAGCTGCTGGTCGAGCGTCTGCCCACCACCATTGAGCTTACTTTGTTCGCACTTATCCTCAGCATCGTCATCGGCATTCCCCTTGGAATTATCTCGGCGGTGCGGCACAACTCCTGGGTCGATGTGTTGACCATGACCTGGGCTAACATCGGCGTCTCGATGCCGGTCTTCTGGCTGGGGCTGATGCTGGCATTCGTCTTTTCCCTGTTGCTGAAGGGTACGCCGCTCTGGCTGCCCCCCTCCGGGCGCCTGACGGCAGGCATCCTGGCGCCCACCTTCGCCCAGGTCTGGGGGTTGAAGGTCCCGGCGCAGTCCTCTCTGGCCGCCGCGGTTGAATTCATCAGCCGCCTCAACATCCTCAACGCCATCCTGACCGGCAACTGGTCGTTGCTGGGAGATGCGCTCAAGCACCTGATCCTGCCGTCCATGGCACTCGGCACGATCCCAATGGCCCTCATCGCACGCATGACTCGCTCCAGCATGCTGGATGTGCTCGACCAGGATTTTATTCGTACGGCGCGCGCCAAGGGTCTGAGTAAGAACAAGGTGGTACTCAAGCACGCCTTCCGCAATGCCCTGCTCCCGCTGGCCACCGTGATCGGCCTGGAACTGGGCGGCCTGCTGGGGGGCGCGGTGCTTACCGAGACGGTCTTCAACCTCTCCGGCATGGGTCGCACCCTGTACGACGCCATCACTGCCCGCGACTACGGCATCGTACAGGCATTCACCGTGGTGATTGCTGTTTTCTTCGTCATTCTGAACTTGATCGTCGACATCTCTTACGCCTACCTGGACCCTCGCGTTCAGTTGAAGTAGGACAATTCAATGGCCCAAACCGAAGAAACCATCGCCAAATTGGATAGTAAAAGCATCTCACTCATGTCGGTCAGCCTTTGGCAGATCACCTGGCGGCGGCTGTTCCGCCGCAAATCTGCCCTGGTTGGGATGGGGATTTTGGGTTTCCTGATCATCATCGC
>JADGQD010000151.1 GCA_017882065.1 Anaerolineales bacterium
CAGCCCATCCCCGTGGATCTGGTCACGGCCTCCGGTTCCGGCCTCGACCCGGACATCAGCGTCGCGGCCGCCCTCTACCAGGTCCCGCGCGTGGCGAGGGAACGGAATATGAGCGAAGCAGATGTACGTGCCCTGATAACCAAGGTCACCGAAGGGCGCCAGTTCGGTTTCCTGGGAGAGCCGCGGGTGAATGTCTTAAAACTCAATCTTGCACTGGATGAAACCAGGTAGGTGTAGAGCAGGCATCCAGCCTGCCGCCAAACACGGCGGGTGGAATATCTGCTCTGCTCAATCTGGCATTGGACGAAATAAGATAGTATAGTAGAGATATGACCGCCGAATCATCCCGCCCCGATCCTGATGAACTACTGGCCCAAGTCCAGGCTGAAGAGCAGCAGGGCAAACGCGGCCGCTTGAAAATATTCCTGGGTTACGCGGCGGGGGTGGGAAAAACATATGCTATGCTGGAAGCCGCCCACCAGCGAAAAGAGGAGGGAGTGGATGTGGTGGTCGGGTACGTAGAGACCCATGACCGAGCCGAAACAGAGCTGCAATGTAGCGGCCTGGAAATCATCCCGCGCTTGAAAGTTGAGTACCATGCTGTTCAACTTCCTGAAATGGATATTGATGCTGTGTTGGAGCGCAACCCACGCCTTGTGCTGGTGGATGAATTGGCCCACACCAACGCACCCGGTTCGCGCCATGCCAAGCGTTACCAGGATGTGGAGGAATTGCTGGATCGCGGCATCAACGTCTATACTACGCTGAACATCCAGCATATCGAGAGCCTGAACGATGTGGTCGCGCAGATCACGGGGACAAAAGTGCGCGAGACTGTTCCTGATAGTGTGATCGACGCAGTCACCGATATCGAATTGATCGACCTGCCGCCCGACGAGTTGATCAACCGCCTGCAGGAAGGGAAAGTTTACATCCCTGACCAGGCCCAGCGGGCCATCCAAAAATTCTTCCGCAAAGGCAACCTGACCGCCCTGCGCGAGTTGACCATGCGCCGCGCCGCCGAAAGGGTGGATGACCAGATGCGGGCTTACATGCAGACCCGCCTCATCCCCGGTCCGTGGCCGGCGGGCGAACGCTTGCTGGTTTGTATCAGCCCCGGCGCGCTCGGTGAACGTCTGATCCATACTGCCCGGCGGCTGGCCGACGAACTCAAGGCTGAATGGTTCGCAGTCTACGTGGAGACACCTGATCAGTTACACCTCTCGCAGGAACAGCGCGACCAGGTGGCACGTTCCTTGCGCCTGGCGGAAGAATTGGGGGCAAGAACGACCAGCCTCCCCGGGCAGTCTGTCCCCGAAACAGTGATGGAATATGCCCATCGCCATAATATAACCAAGGTCATCGCCGGGAAACCGATCCATTCCCGTTGGATCGAAATCCTGCGTGGTTCCGTGGTGGACCATTTGATTCGCTTGAGTGGTTCAATTGATGTGTATGTGATCAGCAGTGGAGCGGAACCGTCCACTAAAAAAGCCCTGGAAGCCTGGCGGCCTCATCGCCCTTTAAGAAGATATCTGCTGGGGTTTTTACTGGTGACAGCCGCTACCTGTTTGAGCGCGCTGGTCGACCCTTATATCTCGCCGACCAATCTGATCGTCGTCTACCTGCTTGCCGTCGTTGTGGCCGCTGTGTACCTTGGTCGCGGGCCGGCGATCTTGACCTCGGTTCTGGGTGTGGCAGCCTTTGATTTCTTCTTTGTGCCTCCCCATTTAACCCTGGCCGTTTCCGACACCGAATACTTGCTGACTTTTTTGGGGCTGCTGGCAGTTGGATTGGTGATCAGCCAATTGACATTCATGGTGAAGGAACAGGCTGAAGCCGCCAAGCAACGCGAAGTGCAAACCGTTGCATTGTACGAGCTGGGCCGCGATCTTACCGAAACTTCCGGGCTGGAAGCCGTTACGCAAACTGCCATTGCTCACGTTGGCCAGACGTTTAGCCGGGAAGTTGCCATATTCTTACCGGTTGCCGGTGTCTTGAAGGTCTACGCCGCCAGCGTGGAGTTGACCGTCTCCGACAATGATCTGGCCGTAGCCGCCTGGACCTTTGGGCACGGCCAGCCTGCCGGGCGCGGCACGGATACCCTGCCGGAGGCATCCATGCGTTATCAGCCTCTAAAGACCATGCGCGATGTGGTCGGTGTGCTGGGCGTCAAACCGATTGACCCGAACCGGGTGCTGACCCGCGACCAGCTCCGCACCCTGGACGCGTTCGCCAACCAGATCGCCCTGGCCATCGAGCGGGCGCGCCTGGCCGAGCAGACCCGTCAGACCGAGATGCTGGAGATCACCGACAAGCTCCAGAATGCTTTGCTTAATTCGATTTCCCACGACTTGCGTACCCCACTGGTCTCTATCACCGGGGCGTTGAGCAGCCTGACCAATGATCAGCTAACTTTGGACGAATCTGCCCGGCGCAGCCTGATCGAAACTGCCAGCGAAGAAGCCGACCGGCTCAACCGGCTGGTGGGCAACCTCCTGGATATGACCCGCCTGGAGTCTGGAGCCATGCGCGTCAAGCGCGATGCCTGTGATCTTCAAGACCTTATCGGCTCATCTCTGGAGGAAGTTGGTTCGCGCCTCGACGATCGCTCTATATTGGTGGATGTCCCGGACACCCTGCCATTGGTGTCGATGGACTTTGTTTTGATCGAGCGCGTGCTGGTGAATGTGATTGATAACGGTCTGAAGTACTCCCCACCGGGATCACCCATTGACATCCGCGCCTGCTTGGCGGGTGCCTTTGTGGAAATCACAGTCGCCGACCGGGGGGTGGGAATTCCTCCGGAAGATTTAACCCGCATCTTTGACAAGTTCTACCGCGTCCAAAGACCCGATAACGTCAACGGGACCGGCCTCGGCCTGGCCATTGGCAAAGGGATCGTGGATGCCCATGGCGGATTTATTTCTGCCGAGAATCGCCCAAGCGGTGGAACGATCATCACGATTGCACTGCCCGTGGAGGCGCAAAAATGAGCGAGCATGACCTGCGCGTCCTGGTGGTGGATGATGAGCGTTCGATCCGCCGGTTCCTGAAAGCCTCATTGGGAAGCCAGTTCGTTATCTTCGAAGCCGCCACCGGCGAAGAAGCCCTGACAGCCGTCGCGGCCAACCGCCCGGACGTCATCATCCTGGACCTGGGGCTTCCCGATATCGACGGTGTGGAGGTCACGCGCCGCCTGCGCGAATGGACGCAGATTCCCATCATCATCGTTTCGGTCCGCGAACAGGAGCAAGACAAGATCGCTGCACTGGATGCCGGTGCCGACGATTACTTGACGAAACCTTTCGGCGTAGGGGAGTTGATGGCGCGCTTGCGGTCGGCATTGCGGCGTTCTGCGCAGGCAGAAACGGATCCGGTCTTCAAAACCGGGAATCTGGTTGTTGACTTGAACCAGCGTGAAATATTGGTGAACGGGCAGCCCGTTTCCCTGACGCCGACCGAATACGATTTACTGCGGACGTTCGTCAAACACGCCGGGAAAGTGTTGACCCACGATCAGTTGCTGCGCGCTGTCTGGGGGACAGCTTACGAAAGCGAAACCCATATGCTGCAAGTCAACATCAGCAATCTGCGGCGGAAAATTGAGCCGGACCCGATGCGACCGATTTATCTCATCACCGAACCGGGGGTTGGATACAGGCTGAAGATCATCTGAAACAAGACTCCGGGGCAGGATTTCCTGCCCCGGATTTCTACCCGTCTTGACGATTTCTTGACATCTTTCAGCCTCTTCTTGTCGTTGGCTTGACCCCATTTTATATAAAATCCAATATGTTGTCTTGACACGATCTTGACTTTTTTCAGCCAATTATTGTCGTCGGCTTGACGCCTCTGTCTGTAAAATCCAGACCATATCGAAGAGCAGTTTCGATGTGACGTGGTAGTCCCGGTTCTGGCACGGGACTGGAGCCGATCACTTTATGAAAAAGAAAATGGTTCCCAAAGGCTGGAAACTGGTTATTCTAGGCTTGCCTCTGGCAGCCGCCGCTGCAACCACCTTTTTACCGTTACAGCGGATGGGTCAACAATTCGTCATGCTGATTGTCTTGCTTTGGCTGCAGGTGTTTTTTATCGTCGAATGTTTTTTTGCCGGAAGATGAACGAACCTAATGGAAGAAAAAACAGTGCGCGTCCTGGTGGCGGATGATGAACGTCCCATCAGACGATTTTTGAACGCTTCTCTCAGCGGACAATATACAGTTTTGGAAGCGGCCACGGGCGAAGAGACCCTGGCCGTTACTGTGTCTGGACGCCCAGACGTGATCATCCTGGATCTCGGGCTGCCTGACATGGACGGCGTCGAGGTGACTCGCCGCCTGCGTGAGTGGACGCAGATCCCCATCATTGTGGTCTCGGTAAGAGATCGGGAAGAGGACAAAATCGCCGCTCTGGATGCCGGAGCCGATGATTATCTGACCAAGCCCTTCGGAGCAGGCGAATTGATGGCGCGCTTGCGAGCAGCCCTGCGCCGGTCAGCCCTTCCCGAAAGCGAACCGGTTTATCAGACTGCCGGTCTGTGCGTAGACCTGGCCCGTCGGGACGTGATGGTCAATGGGCAAACGGCTGAGCTGACGCCTACGGAATACGATATCCTGCGCATTCTCGTTCAGAACGCCGGCAAAGTGCTTACCCATCAGCAACTCATCCATGCAGTGTGGGGCACCAGCTACGAAGCAGATGCGCATTTGTTGCGTGTGAACATCAGCAACTTGCGTCGAAAAATTGAGGCTGATCCAGCCCGGCCGCGCTATATCGTAACAGAACCCGGTGTCGGGTATCGTCTCAAGGCATATTGATTGCCCATCCCCGAACGATAACGGCTTGCTGGCCGGGATTGTCAATAATAAGGTAGAGTATGATTTTTTCCATTGCATTGCTTATCGTGATTG
>JADGQD010000152.1 GCA_017882065.1 Anaerolineales bacterium
CGCCGTCCTTTTTATAAACATCCATCTTGCCGATGTCGGGAATGTCACGGTGACGGAGAAGAAGGTGAGCCATTACTTCACCTCCTTACCCGACTTGCGTAAGGTTGCGACAAGTTCCATGGTCTTGTCCACGGTCATATTTTCGTGGTAAGCGATCCCGTCCGGACTCTGGATCTGGAACATGGGTGCCTTGTCGCACCCGGCCAGGCACATGACCTCTTCGACGGTGATCATCCCATCGGGGGTCGTCTCACCGACCTTGATGCCCAGGTTGCCGCACAGTTCCTCCAGGAATTTGTCGGCGCCGCGCAGGGCGCAGGGAAGGTCGGTGCAGACCTGCATGCGGTATTTCCCGGCTTTCTCGTCATGGTAGAGAGTGTAGAAGCCAACGATCTCGGCTACCTCGGTGGAGGTAATATCAAGCATCTGCGCGATGTCTTCCAGCGCAGCTTTGGTGACGAAACCTTCGCCACGCTGCGCCAGATACAACAGCGGCATGACCGCCGAGCGCAGGTTCTCCGGTGGATACTTCGCAAAGATCTTTTTTACTTCCTCAGGATATTTTTCAGCAAGCATAAAACCTCACACCTGACACTGGAGCACTTGATACGTGGCACCTACCGGTCCACGTCTCCCAGAACAATATCAACCGAGCCGATGATGGCGACCAGGTCAGCAACCAACACCCCTTTGGACATCAATGGCAGGGACTGTAAATTATCGAACGACGGCGTCCGCCAGTGGATGCGGTACGGCTTGGGGCCTCCATCCGACTCTATATAAACACCCAGTTCGCCGCGCGGCGACTCGACTGCCGAATAGATTGCGCCTTTCGGAGCTTCAAAACCCTCGGTCCACAGCTTGAAGTGGTGGATGAGCGCCTCCATGCTGACGCCGATCTCGGAGCGCGGCGGCGGGACGTATTTATGGTTGTTCGAGCGCACCGGGCCCATCGGCAGTTTGTCCAGCGCCTGCTGGACGATTTTCAACGACTGGCGCATTTCCTCCAGGCGAACCAGGTAGCGGGCGTATACGTCGCCTTCTGTGCGGGTCGGGACATCGAAATCGTACTGCTCGTACCCGGAGTAGGGCCGATCCTTGCGCAGGTCCCACTTGACGCCGCTGGCGCGCAGCATCGGGCCGGTCACGCCGAAGTTCAGGCATTCTTCGCCGGTCAGTTTGCCGATGCCGTACGTGCGGTCGAGCATGAGCGGGTTGCGGGTCAGGAGCGCTTCGTACTCGTCAACGCGCCTGGGGAATGTCTTAAGAATGTTGCGGACAGCCGCTTCGAACTCGACCGGCACGTCCCGCCACAACCCGCCGGGGCGGATGTAGGTGGTCATCATGCGCTGGCCGGAGCACATCTCCATGACATCCAGGATGTACTCGCGTTCGCGGAAGCAGTACAGGAACATGGACATGGCTGCCAGGTCAAGAGCCGAGGTGCCCAGCCAGACCAGGTGCGATTGGAAACGGGTGAGTTCTGCCAGGATGACGCGAATGGCCTGGGCGCGTACTGGCACATCCAGGTCCACTAATTTCTCGACTGCCAGTGAATAGGCCAGGGTGTTGCCGACCGTATTCATATAATCCAACCGGTCAGACATCACCTCGGCCTTGGCGTAGGTCTTGGCTTCCATATTCTTCTCGATGCCGGTGTGCAGGAAGCCGATGTCGGGAATACAGTTGACCACCATCTCACCGTCCAGTTCGAGCAGGAGGCGCAGCACGCCGTGGGTCGAGGGGTGCTGCGGCCCCATGTTCAGCAGCACGGTCTCGCCCTGGATGGCCCGCTCGGAGACCAGGTGTTTCAAATCATCTACGGTGATTTCTTGAATATCAGGCATAAAATCCTCACAGGTGTAGTGACGACTTTAGTCGTCAATGAGCGACTGACCCTAAGGGGTGCTTCGCGTAGTCGCTACTACATCCTATTCCTTGGCGTAGGGCTTGCGCGAGTTGATCTCTTCAAAGTTGAAGGTGAATTGCGGTTCCTCGTAGCCCAGTGGATAATCTTTACGCAACGGGTGGCCTTCCCAGTCGGCGGGCATCAGGATGCGGCGCAGGTCGGGATGGCCCTGGAATTTGATGCCGAACATATCCCAAAGCTCGCGCTCGCGCCAGTTGGCGTTACGGTAGAGATGAGAGACGGTCGGCAGGGACGGGTTGATGCCCGGTACCGGCACACGCAGGGTCAAGGCCATGTTCATGGCAACCGAGGTGAACTGGTAGATGACGTGGAAGCGCGGCTGCTCTTCCGGCCAGTAGTCCACGGCAGTCAAGGCGGAGAGCAGTTCGAAGCCCAGACCCTGGACTTGCTGGCAGGCCGCGACGATTTTCTCCGCCGGGATGACCAGGCAGACGTCACCGCGGTATTCGGAGGCAGTCACCCCGAACTCTTTTTCCAACTTACCGACGATGGGTTGCAAATTCTTTTCCATGCGCAGCCTCTATTTCTTGATTTCGGCGAATTTCATGCCGCGCACTTTTTCATAAAGCGTCAGCACGCCATGGATGAGCGCCTCAGGCCGCGGCGGGCAGCCCGCTACGTAAACGTCCACCGGCACCACCTCGTCCACGCCCTGCATAATGGCGTAGTTGTTGAAAACTCCGCCACATGAAGCGCAGTCGCCCATGGAAATGACCCATTTGGGCTCGGGCATCTGGTCGTACAAGCGGCGCAGGACGGGTGCCATCTTGCGCGAAACGCGCCCGGCCACAATCATCAGGTCCGATTGGCGTGGAGAGGGACGCATCAGTTCCATCCCGAAGCGGGACATGTCATAATGGGCCGCCTGAGCAGACATCATTTCGATGGCACAGCAGGCCAGCCCAAAAAGCATCGGCCACATGGCATTGGTCCGGGACCAGGCAACAGCCTGTTCCAACGTGGTGGTGGCAATGCCCAAATTACCGAGTTTTTGTTCTACTCCCATTCCAAAGCTCCTTTCTTCCACGCGTAAAAGTAGCCTACCAATAAGATGGCAATGAAGAGGAACATTTCCACCAAACCAAACAGGCCCAGTTGGCGGAAGACAAGCGCCCAAGGCAGGAAGAAGACGGTTTCGATGTCGAACAGGATGAAGAGGACGGCGATGAGATAGAACCGCACAGGCATCCGGCGTGTGCCGGGGCCGATGGGATTCATGCCCGATTCATAGGGCATCGCCTTTTTATCGGTAGCGTGTTTCGGGCCGAAGATGGTGCCCAGCCCGATGGCGATAAAACCGATCAGTGTGGTGACAAGAATGAATGCGGCGATGGCGGCGTATTCGAGAAGCATAGATTCTCCTCAGGGATGGACTTGGCGTACCTACCGGCGGCAAAGTATAACATAAGACAGTCGAAAAGTAGAGTAAGCGTGTCAATTTTCACGATGTTTGTCACGATCCGATATTACAACACTTTATTGTGAAAAAAGGGGCGAATAAAAAGAACCCGTTTTCCTGGAGAAAACGGGGGTGCTGACCTATCCCAAATAATCCCACAAGAGACGGTTTCGGGTTGGATGCCGCAGCTTCCGCAGCGCCTTGGCCTCGATCTGGCGGATGCGCTCACGCGTCACATTGAAGAAGCAGTGAAACATCTGAGCATCGATTTTTCCACAGTGCATATCCATGACCTGATGGTACCCCAAGTGCCGCTAATTGAACGGTCCGACCTTAAAGAGGATAATCAGACCCTGCAACAAGACCAGAAGAACAATCAGCCCATTGCCCAGCCTGCGCCGGAGCGGAGAGGCGTCCCTCAAAATATCACATACGACCACAGCAGTGCCGACCACCAGGGGAGGCACGCCAGAGAAGGCCAATCGCTGAACAATCATTCCATCCAAGGTAAAGAAGAGGAGAAATAATCCAGAGATGACCAGGGCTGCAAGGGGAAATCGCCTTATGTGATTCAGCCGATCAACCAAACCATGTTCCCGGTCAAGGGTTACCAGCGACACTGCGACAATGACCACGGGCAGGACGGTCGCTTGCGAGGCAGTGTAACTGACAATTTTGCCGAATTTAGCCACAATTTGCAGAATAGCCTCCAAAGGCCTCGACCGAAGCAAGGGCAGGATCCAGGAAAACTGGCCCTGGGCCATTTCAGCTGAATGAAAGGAGCCAGTCATGGCGAGAACGTGAAACACCCAGGCCAGATAAGGCAGAATCACCAGGACAGTAACCAGAGCCAGCCTGACAACTATCCGCAGATTGATTCTCACCTTGTCTCTGACAATGACCCAGAGCAGCGCGATCGCCACTGAGGGGATGAACAGCGCAAAGGTGCCATAGGCGGTCAGTCCGAGGCCAACCAGGAAAGCCAGAACGAACAACCTGCCCTGGTCGAACAGGTGATGGTCTCTCACCTCCTGGAATGCATACAAACACACCAAAGGTACCAACAGGTTGAAGAGCTCGTTGTGAGGGGTTAATAGGAAGGCCTTAATGACATCATTGAAAACGAACAGGCCGCCGAGAAAAGCAACTCCCAGGGCATTCGATCCAATATCTTGACGAAAAAAGTGCAGATAAGTGGAGAACGAAAGCAGCAACAGCAGGTAATTCACCATGACGAATAAAGAGTAAGGGATAAAGTCCTCCCTGCGGATTTCCCCTCCCGATGCCCGGAACAAGGGCATGATGTGGTCGCGAATAGGAGACAGCAACTTCTGTAGCCCAGCCACTAACAGGATCAAGCCTGGCCTGGTTTGCAGAAGACTCTTGGTCTCCAACAATTCGGCCGGATGGTTGGCATCCTTTATGAACTCGGGGGAATCGTAGTTCAGGACCACGTGAAAATGCCCGTAGATTGTAAGATCGATTGCCTGATCTGAAAGCGCAGCAGGAACATGGTGAAAG
>JADGQD010000029.1 GCA_017882065.1 Anaerolineales bacterium
GAGGCGGAGGATGGCAGATGGCAGCTTTTACGCTCGACCGACCGTTCGAAAGATCAGTCCTATGTGCTGCACGTTTTGACACAGGAGAAACTGGCGAAGGCGCTCTTCCCGGTGGGGGAGTATCCCAAACCGGAAATCCGCAAACTTGCCGGGACCTTTGGCCTGCCCACAGCCTCCCGGTCGGATAGCCAGGATTTGTGTTTCCTGGCCGGGGAAGATTATCGAGAATTCCTGCGCCGCAACGCCCCGGAGATTGGCCGTCCCGGTCCCATCCTGACCCGCGACGGGAAAACCCTGGGCGAGCATCAGGGACTGGCCTTTTACACTATCGGCCAGCGCAAGGGACTGGGCGTTGCATCCCCGGTCCCGCTGTATGTGCTGGGGAAGGATGCTGCAACGAATACGCTCGTCGTCGGTGGCGAGGGGGAGTTGGGCTCGTGCGAATTGATCGCCAAAGATGTCAATTGGATTTCGGGGGAAGCGCCACAGGAATCATTTCGCGCGGAAGTTAAGACGCGCTATACGGCCAGGGAGGCATGGGCCGAGATCACGCCGCTCGACGATAACCAGCCGGGCAAGACCTTCCCCAGCCTCAGGGTCCGCTTTGACGCGCCTCAGCGGGACATTACACCCGGACAAGCCGCCGTCTTCTATGATGGCGATTTGGTCCTCGGCGGCGGGATGATTGAATAATCTGCGTATAGCCATTATATGATATACTTGCCATAATCGAGAGAAATATGACCCCTCCCGCTTTTGTTTTTGGAATTGTTCTTTCTACAGTATACGGCACCGCCTTCCACTTCTGGAAAGGTGGCAGCCTGAACCGGCTATTCCTTTACGTAATCCTTTCCTGGCTGGGGTTCTGGACCGGACACATTGTTGGCGGGGCACTCGGCTGGAGTTTCGCGGCTACCGGGCCGATCAATGCCGGGATGGCGACCTTTGGTAGTACAGTTTTTTTGTTTGTAGGAGAATGGTTGAGCCGGGTTGAAATTACGAAAAAGTAATTCATAAACCTTCTACTGCTTCTTGCATAAATACTTGAACTTTGAACGATCAAAATTCAGGTAAGTACAGCAATTATCGTTCACATCTTTGCGCAGTACCCTAAAATAAATTCCTCCCCGGTGTGGGGAGGAATTTTTGGGTTCAATTGAGAGATTACAGGGGTTTGACGTGAGCTGCCTGCAGGCCCTTGGGTCCTTGTTCGACTTCGAACTCGACCGCCTGGTTTTCCTGAAGGGTGCGGAACCCATCGGACTCTATGGCGCTATAGTGGACGAAAACGTCCGGGCCGCCTTCGCGTGCGAGGAAGCCGTAGCCCTTCGACGCATTGAACCATTTGACCGTACCGGTCACACGCTCTGCCATGATATTACTTCTCCTTACGTGAACAAAAAAAAGAATAGGATAGTGGTGTTCGGTATTCAGTGCGGTCGAGGTGCTGTAGCGATGTGTTTTTAAAAAACACCGACCCTTGTGGATTGCTCTTGGGCCGGCTCCCTGCGATTCCAGCACGAACACTAACCACCTACACGACACATTTTATCTGTCGGGTTGGAATTCGTCAAGACTTTCGTGATAAGATTAATTATAAATGCCAAAAGGACAGCCCCATGACTGCTCGAATAGAATCCTTCCTCTCTGCCCGTTTGCATCTCTCTCCTCAGCTTGTAGGAGACCGGATATATTTTGTCAGCAACCTTTCGGGACGCCTGAGCCTGTATGCCATGTACTACGGCGGATCGGTGCCTGAACCGCTCCTACCTCCACACATTGCCATGCAAAACCCGGACCTGGTCGGCGGATACTCGTTCTATGTCTTCCCGCTGCTCGACAAGAGCCTCGTCATGCTCGATCACGACGGGGACGAGAATTACCAGCCGATGTTCATCCCCATCGACGGCGGGTTCCCCGAGCCGGCCTTCGAGGGATTCTTCGAGAGCAATTACCGAGTCCACCTGACCGAGTGCGACCCCGAGAAGAACATTGTTTACTTCAGCGCTGAGCGCAGGGACAAGGGCATCAACGAAGCCTACCACGGCGACCTGCGGACGAACAAGCTCACCAAGTTGGATGAATCCGAGTGGGGTGCCTTCCCTTCCGGCCCAAATGAAGACCACAGTCGAATCATGCTTGGGGAAGGTTACTCGGCTGGTGACAGTGTCCTGTGGATGCTGGAGAACGGGAAGAAGAGTCTGTTGTTTGGCAAGCCGATGGAACAGCGTAAGGAAGGGGAAACGGTGTCACCCAACGGACTGGGGGCATCCGTCTGGACGCCGTCCGGGACCGGGGTGCTGGTGATGAGCGCCCTGTTCGACGATAAATACAGCCTGGGCGTGATTGACCTATCCAAACCGGGCGAGATCCAACCTGTCCAACTGGAGGGTATCCTGCACACCGGTGCAGGCGAGATGAATGGCCTCTCGCACCTGAAAGGGACGCATTACATCGTCGGCTTCAATATTGACGGTTGTTCGTGGGAGTATGAGGGCATCTACAACGAAGCCAAGCGCGTTATGACGCTCAAGTACGCCCTCGCAGGGGAGGGCGACCTCTCGGACGGCAAACTGGAAAGCATCTACTATGACAGGAAAGGCGAACGCTTCGTGCTGTCGTTTTCCACCGCTGTCAGCCCGACCCAGATTTACACCGTGGAAGGCAAAGACCGCGAGACCATCGTCATGCACACCGAGGAGCGCATCCTGGGTATCCCCGAAAACCATCTCTCGAAGGGTGAAGACGCCTCCTTTGTTTCCCGCGATGGCATGCGCGTCTCAGCTCGCCTATACCTGCCGGCCGAAAGACTCGATTACAAAGGTCCGCGCCCGCTGGTTTACTACATCCACGGCGGGCCGCAGAGCCAGGAGCGCCCCGACTTTGCCTGGTTCTCGATGCCGCTCATCCAGTTCCTGACCCTGCGCGGTTTCGCCGTCTTTGTACCGAACGTACGCGGCTCCAGCGGCTATGGCCTGAAATACATGAAACAGGTGGACCGCGACTGGGGCGGGCAGGACCGCCTCGACCATGCGCACGTGATGACGAAGGTCTTACCAAAAGACAAACGCCTGGACGTGAAGCGCGCCGCAATTGTGGGACGTTCCTACGGCGGTTACATGACCCTTACTCTGGCAGGTCGTCACCCTGGCCTGTGGTCTGCCGCGTGCGATATGTTCGGACCCTATGATCTGATCACCTTCTGCGAGCGTCTCCCCGAGACGTGGAAACCGTACTTCAAGATTGCCCTTGGCGACCCGGCGACCAGCGAAGGGTGCGCTTTTCTGACCGAGCGCTCACCCAAAACTTACCTGGACAACTTGTCCTGCCCGATGCTGGTCATCCAGGGGCGCAACGACCCACGCGTGGTGGCGAAGGAGTCCGAAGAGTTGGTGGCTGACTTGAAGAAGAAAGGCAAGAATATCCGACTGCTGGTCTTCGAGGATGAAGGCCATGATGTCTTGAAGTATGCCAACCGCGTCACCTGCTACAATGCCATCGCCGATTTCTTTGCGAAGTATTTGAAACCGTAAGGGCGACCTTTATGGTCGCCCTGGGCGGGGATGAACCCCTCCCCTACCATTGGAAAAATATGCCCTGGAATTTGAACACCACTCACGCCGCTGCCGGTGACCTGGCCCTCCTGGTCGGTCTGCGGCACAAACACTTTATCTTTCCCATCCTCCCGGGTGGGACGTACCACACCCACCGCGGCATCCTGTCCCACGATGAGTTGATCGGCAAGCCCTGGGGTACGCAAGTCTTCAGCCATCAGGGTGCGCCGTTTTTTATGTTGCAACCGTCACTGGCCGATCTGCTGGTTGACTTGAAACGCAGCACCCAGATTATGTATCCGAAGGACATCGGCTTCATCCTGACCAGCATGTCCATCGGACCGGGACAAACCGTCCTCGAAGCCGGGACCGGTTCCGGGTCTATGACGGTAGCGCTGGCTTACGCAGTCGGTCCACAAGGACGCGTTGTTACCTACGAGAAACGCCCGGAGTTCCAGAATCTGGCGCGCAAGAACTTGGAGCGCCTGGGGCTGGACTCGCGGGTGGAGTTCAAGCTGGGCGATATCGCCGACGGCATTACCGAGACAAATGTGGATGCCTGTTTCCTGGATGTACCCAACCCGTGGGATTACATCCAGCAGGTGCGCGCCGCGCTCAAGCCGGGTGGCTTTTTCTGTAACCTGGTACCGACCTTCAACCAGGTGGAGAGACTTCTCTACGTTTTGCGGCGGGAGCATTTTGCCTTCGTTGAAGTGTGTGAACTTCTGCTGCGCTACTATAAGCCGGAACCGACCCGCCTGCGTCCCACCGACCGGATGGTGGCGCACACCGGTTTCCTGACCTTCGGTCGGCGTATCGAACCTAGCAAAGATGAACGGGCGAAGGAATTGCTGGAGGAAGCAGGTGGGACGGTGGAAGAAGAGCAAGCAGAGAGACCCTAAATCAACTGAGTCACAGTCCCACCAGATGCTACGCCGAGCCCCAAGCGAAATACGAGTGAACCAGTCTTCGTTTCCGCTTCAGTGGAATTTGACCTTGAGTATGGGGATTCGTTCACAGACGGAGCCAGTTGCGTTGAAATCCGAAATCGTGGAAAATATACTCAGGAGCAACCATTTACCATCTGGAAAATAACCCAATGAGGGTTCATGTTCCGACGACGTGGTTTTGTACGACCTTTCGGTCGCCCCCATACCTGATATTCCTCCCGCTCTTCGGCGGGCTAACGAACTAATGGCGATTGGCAATTACCCCGGCGCAGCCCAGGCATTCGCAGAACTTGCCCGCGGTGCAGTCACCCGCAACGGCCCGCGGGCTCCCTTGCTTCTGCTCCAGGCGGGACGGATGCGCATCCTGGCGGGCCAGATTCCTTTGGGAATGACACATCTCCAGCAGGGACTGGGGCTTTTTGCGGCGCGCGGCCTGTGGCAGCAGTTCCGCAACTCCGGTCAGCGGGTAGTGACGGAACTGTCCCAGTGCGGCCTGACCGGGCAGGCCAAACAAATCGAGGCGACCCTGAAAACCAACCTGCCGGCCGGTTTCGTTCCAGGACCCGGAGCCGGGCTGGAAAAAACCAAACGTGTCCTGCCTACCAACTGTCCCGGCTGTGGCGGCCCGCTGCATGCCGATGAAGTCCAGTGGACGGACGAAATCACGGCAGAGTGTTCGTACTGCGGCAGCGCGGTACGCGCTGAGTAAACTACAAAGTTGTTCGAGTACCAAAACCCTGGCGATCATGCCCTCCAATCTGAAAGAAGCCACCATTGCGGAATGCCTGCGCCTTGCCTACCGGCAAGGAGTAGTCGCCTCCACCGACGGTTACGCCGAAATGTACGCAGGTGTGCAGTTGAAATGCGCCGCGGTGCTGATCCCGCTCGTCTGGTGGAAAGCCGAGTGGCATCTCGTCTATACCCGCCGTACCGAGACTGTCGAACATCACAAGGGACAGGTTTCCTTCCCCGGCGGCGGCTGCAACGCAGACGAGACCACTCCGGAGCAGACCGCCTTGCGCGAGGCCGAAGAAGAGATCGGGCTGAAATCGGGCGATGTTCGCCTGTTGGGGCGGTTGAACGAGGTGCTCACCATCACTCGTTACCGGGTCACTCCGGTGGTAGCAGTGATGCCATGGCCGTACGAGGTCCGGCCCGAACCAGCTGAAGTGGAACGTGTTTTTACCATTCCGCTGCTCTGGCTGTCCCAGCCTGAGAATTGGGAGGAGCATCCAGCCACGCCGGCGGGTGTGCCGCGCTCGTTCCTGGTAATTTCCTATCATCCCTATGATGGCGAAGTCCTGTGGGGAGCCAGTGCGAGGATGACCCACAATTTTCTATCGGTGTTGGGATTGCTAAAAAAATAGGGATACAGCTTCGCTGTGTCCCTAAAAAGTTACGGCTTTCGCATTGGCTGACGGATGACCGTGCGTAGTTTCTCCGGTGCTGTGCGGCGGGGATCACCCAGATAGATCTCGTGATGTTTCCCAAATCGGACGTGCCCGCTTTCTTCGATGAACTGGTGCAGGCGTACAATGGTCGGGCCTTCGTCCGCATATGACCCGAAATACATGATTTGCGTTGCCAGTCCTTCCTGGTAGCGCTCCAGGCGCAACCGCGACAGGACGGGCTGTCCCTTTTTCTTCGTGGCCTCGTTAACAGCTTGGGCGAACAACAGCGGCGTGACGATTTCCGGCTGCATGATCATCATCGTCCATTTCCAGTCATCTTTGTGCGCCAGACTGAACTTGCGCATGTCGTCCATCCACCAAAGTCCCTCAGAGGCCATGACCGGGAAATCCACCGCCAGTTCCTTTTTGATCTTGAACTTGAGCGTGTAAGCCGCCGTGTACAGGGCTTGCAGTGATTCGGCATATTCTGGAGAGTTGTTGGGGTCGCCGTGCCCGTCAATCATGATGAAGTTCATCGGTGGCACATCCACAACCGAGAAAGCCCTGGCAGACGGCTCGTAGAGATATTTCAGGGTTTTCTTCAGGTCAAGTTTTTCCATGCTGTCTCCGCGATTATGATACACCCTCCTGCCACAGGAGAGTCAAGGGAATAATAATGATCTTTGGGAATTCCCGTGATAGAGTGAAAGATATGGGGGTGTTGGGCGGGCTTCTCTTCGCCCGCCCAACACCCCCTATTTACCCCATCGCCACGGCGATTCCAAGAGAACCGGGAATAAAAAGTAGGGACGCAATGTAGTGCGTCCCTACCGGTATTTCTAACCCGGCGTAGATTATTTCTTCTCTTCGCCTTCTTCTTCTTCCTTCTTGCCCTTCTCGATGACTTCGGGTTCGGTGCCCTCTTCAACTACGGCGGCCTCTGGAGTGACGACTTCCTCGACCTCTTCCTTGGCCGGAGCTGTTGCCAGGACGATCATCTCATCGGGCGTATCCAGTACCTGTACTTTGTCCGAAAGGACGATATCGCGCACATGAATACCATCGCCAATTTTGATGAGGGTGGAAATATCCACAACGATGCTCTCCGGCAGGTCCTGCGGGAAAGCCTCGACCTCGAGTTCGCTCAAACCGTTGATCAGCATGGCGTTGAAGTCCTTGACGGCGGGCGAGTCGCCGGTCAGTACGATGCCGACGTTGGCGTGGATCTTCTCGGTCTGTGAAACGACCATGAAGTCCACATGGATGAGCGTACGCTTGATATGGTTCTGCTGTTTCTCGCGCACCAGAGATGGATATTCCTTGCCTTCCAGGGCAACCGTGATCAGGCTGGAGGACGACAACCGTCCCAGTACCCGCCCGGCCTCGCGACCTTCCAATGAAATACTGATTGGTTCCACGTTGTGCCCGTAAATAACGGCTGGCAGCAGCCCACTGCGGCGCAGGGCGCGCACTTGTCGTCCGGTCGCGGTACGGGGCGTTGCTTTTAAAACGACTTTCTCCATCTTTACCTTCCTTGAGCGCCTCTCACCCCTTGTTTGTAGTAACGGCTTTAGCCATTCTAAAAGTGACTGAAGTCGCTGCCACCACCAGGGATTACCTTCGCTCTCGCATGAATTTTTCCGACCTGTGCCGGAAGCGGGCGGAATTATACACGCCCTGCCATGATTTGACAAGCAGACGCTTGTCTTCATCACGGTTATAATTCACACATGCGTAAATACCTCTACTTTACCGTCTTCGTCTCTGGCATGACTACGATGGCTGCCGAGTTTGGCGCATCACGCCTGCTGGGCAATATCTTCGGGACCAGCAATCCGGTCTGGGCAGTGATTATCGGACTGATCCTGGTCTACCTGACCGCGGGTTACTTCCTCGGCGGGCGCTGGGCGGACCGGTCACCACATCCAAAAACGATGTATGTCATCCTGGCTTGGGGCGCATTTACGCTCGGCATTGTGCCGTATATTGCCAGCCCGGTGTTGCGACTGGCAGCGAATGCCTTTGACAGCTTACAGATTGGCATCCTGACAGGGGCGTTTGCCGGCGTTCTGGTGCTGTTCACGGTCCCGGTGACGCTGTTCGGGATGATTTCGCCGTTCGCCATTCGGCTTACGATGAACGACACTGGCAAAGCCGGGAATGTTTCCGGGACCATTTACGGTATCTCGACGATCGGGTCGTTCATCGGGACATTCCTGCCAACCCTGCTCCTGATCCCCACAATCGGCACTACCCGGACCTTTCTCGTTTTCAGCCTGGTCCTGCTCTTTGTTGCGCTGGTAGGCCTGGGTTTGAGCGCAGGGCGGCGGGCTGTCTTCCCGTATCCGTTGATGGTAATTGCTCTGGCATTGCTGGCATTATTTGGTGGCGGGGGTGGCATTAAAAGGTCCAGCGGACAGATTTACGAGACCGAGTCGGCCTATAACTATATCCAGGTGGTTGAGTTCAACGGGACGCGTTACCTGCGGCTGAACGAGGGCCAAGGCATCCATTCGGAGTACAACCCGCAGACGCTGGAATATGGCGGACCCTGGCAGCAGTTTCTGGTGGGGCCGTTTTTCTACGCCGACCGCCAGCCGGAGGATATGCGCCGTATCGCCATTGTCGGTCTGGCCGCCGGGACGACCGCCCGGCAGGCTGCGGCGGTCTTCCCGAACGTGGTCATTGACGGTTTCGAGATTGACCCGAAGATTGTGGATGTAGGGCGGAGATATTTCGATATGAATATGCCCAACTTGAATGTCATTATTCAGGATGGGCGTTGGGGGCTGGCGAGCAGCCCGGAGAAGTATGACTTGATTTGCGTGGACGCTTACCGCCCGCCGTATATCCCGCCGCACCTGACCACGCAAGAGTTCTTCCAGATTGCTGTCGACCACCTCAACCCGGATGGGGCGCTGGTCATCAATGTGGGCCGCGCTCCCGGCGATCGGCGTCTGATTGATGGGTTGGCGACGACATTGGGAACGATTTTCTCATCGATTTACGTGATGGATATTCCCAATACCTTCAACTCAATGATCTATGCCACGCTCCAACCGACCGCCACAGGCAATCTGGAGCTGAATCTTGCCGCGCTCGCGGGACGCCAGGAGGCAAATGTTCTGTTGATTGACTCCATAACCTTGACGCTGGACAACCTCCAGCCTGCACCGCAATATACGGTTGTTTTTACTGATGACCGGTCACCGATTGAGTGGATTACGAATACCATGATCCTGAACTTTATCCTGCAAGGGGAAATGGAGACTATGCAATGAGAACCCTGCAGAAAGTTCTTTCGTGGTTTGTTACCCTCCTGTTCCCGGTAGCGTTGACATTTCTTGGCGTTCGGCTCCTGTTGACACACACCTTTCCTGAAATCGAATACCGCACGCCGGCCTTTCCGGCGGACGAGTATGGTTTTACCCTCCAGGAGCGCCTGCAATGGTCGGGAATTGCCATTGACTATTTGCTCAACGATGCTGATATTTCCTTCCTCGGTGACCTGACTTTCCCGGACGGTGCTCCGCTGTTCAACGGACGCGAACTGAGCCACATGCAGGATGTCAAGAATGTTGTCCAACCGGTGCTATGGGCTGGGTATGGCGTCTGGTTTTTGGTGCTCGGGCTCGGGTTGTGGGCGCGTTTCGGCGGGTGGTGGCCGGAGTATGTACGCGGCATCTGGCGCGGTGGCTGGCTGACGGTCGGGTTGGTGGCGGTCATCGGCATTTTCGCCGGGATCAGTTTCTGGCAGTTCTTCACAGTTTTCCATGGGTTGTTCTTCACCGGTGATTCCTGGCTTTTCCTGTATTCTGATACGCTCATCCGCCTGTTCCCGATGCGTTTCTGGCAGGATGCTTTCCTATTCGCCGGGGCACTGGATGTGCTTGGCGGGCTGGCGTTGGGATTGGGTTTGCTACCGAAACGGAAGTAAGGTGTTATTACAGGTGATATAATTCCCCAATCTGTGAGGAGGTACGATGACTGATTACAGTTCTGCCGGAAAGACCACTCTCACCCCGGATGTGTTGCTGACCATTGCCCGTATGGCGGCTTTGGAAGTTGAAGGCGTCAAGCGCATGGCACCCGTCAAAGGTGGTGTGAACAGCCTGCTTGGGCGCGGCAATGATGGGGTCCGGATAATGGTTGAGGATAGTACCACCTTTGTAGACCTTTACCTGGTACTGGATAATGATGTCAACATCCGTGAAGTCAGCCGAACTGTCCAGCAGACGGTGGCGCGCGCCATTGCCGAGATAACCGGGCTGGAGGTTGGGCACGTCAACATTCACATCGAGGATATTGATTACAAGACCGAGGCATAACTTTTTATGAAAGCACGTACCAGGGCGCGTGGCACTGCTCTGCAAGCACTTTACGAAGTTGACATGGTAGGTCATCCTCCAGTGCAGGTCTTGCAAGACCGCCTGGAGGAGGAACCATTTCCCGACGAACTGGCGGAGTTTATCCGCCAGATTATTTTTGGCGTTTTCCCCCTGCGTGAACAATTGGACCAGGTGATTGCCCGGTATGCGCCTGAATGGCCGCTTGACCAGATCGCAGCAATTGATCGGAATATCCTGCGCATCGCCACCTGGGAGTTTGCCGCGCAGCGTGATACGCCGGTCAAGGTAGCAATTAATGAAGCGGTTGAGCTGGCCAAAGCCTTCGGCTCCGATAGCGCTCCGCGTTTCGTCAATGGGGTGCTGGGCAGTTTGGCCGAACACGAAAATGAGGTAGTGCAATTTCTGCAACCCAAGAAACAGGATGCGTAAATGGATCTTTTTGGCATAGGCTTGCCGGAAATAATTTTCATCCTGTTGTTGGTGGTGATTATTTTCGGTCCGAAAGATCTCGAAAAAATGGCAAAAACCATCGGGGGTGGACTCTTCCGTTTCTTCAATTCTGAAGCCTTCCGGAATCTCCGCCGGATCGGGGAACTGCCTGCCGAATTTGCACGCAAGGCGGGGCTGGACCAATTCCGCGCGACCGTCAGCTCGTCCAAAATAACGAACCCGCAAGATCCGCCTGCGGGACAGGCCTTGCCGCCTGCTTCCACAAATCCGGAAGAAACCGAATCCGAAAACCGGATCGAGCCTCCGGACTCCGGCGGAGAAAAACCAGACTAAATATGCGTAAATTCCTGCGCGGCGTTTGGCGCGTTATCACCTTCCCTTTCCGGGCTATCTGGTGGCTTTTGACCCTGCCAGTGTGGGGTGTTCGCAAGGTTATCATATTCCTGTCTGCCGACCCCGGAGATCGGCCGATGACCGAAGCAATTACGGCCATCGCTGCCGAGCCAAAAGCATTGCTTGAGCATATTGATGACCTGCGCAAGCATATTCTGCGCGCTTTGGTGGGGCTGGCGGTTGCAGTGGGGGTGAGTTTTATCTTCACCCAGCAGGTTGTTAATTTTCTGGCCGGGCCAATTGGCGGACTGGAAAAGTTGCAGGCGATTGAAGTGACCGAAACGATCGGTGTATTCATGCGCGTGGCTCTGCTGTGTGGATTCGCTCTGGCACTTCCCTACATTGCTTTTGAATTATGGCTCTTTGCTGCCCCGGCTTTGCGGCCGCGGGCGAAGGTGATTGGATTGTTTGCCATCCCGCTGGTGATGCTTTTCTTCGCCGGCGGAATGATTTTTGCCTATGTAGAGTTGCTGCCTCCTGCACTGAAGTTTTTGATTAATTTCATGGGGATAACTCTAATTCCCCGCCCGGCATCCTATATCAGTTTTGTGACTGGTATATTGTTTTGGATCGGAGTGGCTTTTGAATTCCCACTGGTCATCTACGTGTTGACGGCTATGGGGCTGGTCAAGCCGCGTTCCCTGGTGAAACAATGGCGGATTGCCATCGTGGCCATCGCCGTCATCGCGGCGGCCATTACGCCGACTACCGACCCGGTCAACATGGCGCTGGTTATGGGACCGATGATTATGCTTTATTTCATCGGTATTGGATTAAGTTACCTGGCGGCAATCGGCCAAAAGGATCGTAAGAAGGAAGCCCGGAAATAGAGATCTCGTCATACACGCGCCAGCGCCGGAGAGTACTATCTGCCCCTATCAATTCCCCCTTTTCCCTTGTAAAATACAAGTAGATTGCCTTCTTTATATTCTCAACCCGCCAATGCCGAAAGGAGGGGTATGCGTAATCAACCAGTTCATCCTTCCACTCGCAGCCTGTTATCTCTGGTGAGCGTCTTTGTCCTGTTGCTCAATGGTTGTTCTTTTTCGCTGCTGGACATTCCGGGACTAAACTTACCATCCGCCACACCATCCCTGCCTCCGGGACCAACCCCCACGCCCCAGCCATCCGCGGCGGTGACTTTCCATGTGGCGCTGCCTTCGCCATTACTGGCAGGGGAGACTCTCTACCTGTCAGTGGTTGACGAGAGTACCGGGCTGGGACTGAACGCGGTCAATTATGCCATGCAGGGTATGGACACGTTGCACTATACAGTTGCCATTCCCTTCATCATGAACAGCATCGTCAAATACCGCTACCTCCGCCAGGGTACGATCCCGTTTACGGAAGACGACTCGTTTGACAAACCGGTGCGCTATCGCATATACGATGTCACCGGTCCTGGGACGGTGGATGATGTAGTCGCCTCGTGGAGCGACAGCCTTTTCTCTAGCCCCTCCGGGCGGCTGACCGGCCAGGTGGTTGATTCCTCCAACAATACTCCCATCCCGAACATCCTTATCGCCGCAGGTGGGCAGCAGACATTGACCGATTCGACCGGCTCGTTCGTTCTTGAAAGCCTCCCTGTTGGAACACATAACCTGGTGGCCTATGCCATTGATGGCACTTACCAGACCTTTCAGCAGGGTGCCCGTGTCGAAGTGGGACAGCGCACCCCGGTCACGCTCTCGCTGACCCCTGCGCAAATGGTCAACGTCATTTTCACATTATCTGTACCGGCCAATACAATTCGAAATGCCCCCATCCGCCTGGCCGGAAACCTGTACCAGTTGGGCAACACCTTCGGTGACTTGCAGGGTGGCCTGAGCACCGTCGCCACCCGGATGCTGATGTTATCTCCGTTGCAGGATGGCCGCTCCACCCTCTCGCTCATGCTCCCTGCTGGTGCCGATATCCGCTACAAATATACTCTCGGCGATGGCTTCTGGAATGCCGAGCACAGCACCGAAGGCGCCTTCGTCGTCCGGCAGTTGATCGTCCCGGCTTCGTCAACCCCGGTCCAGGTAGAGGATACAGTCCAGACCTGGCAGGCGGGACCTTCGTCGCCAATCCTATTCGAGGTTGACGTTCCGGCCTACACTCCGGTCACCGACATCGTCTCGATCCAGTTCAACCCCTACGGTTGGACCGAGCCCATCCCGATGTGGCCGCTTGGCAACAACCAGTGGGTCTACCAGCTCTACAGCCCGCTCAATATGCTCGGCGATTTTGAGTACCGGTATTGCCGCAATGATCAGTGCGGGATTGCCGATGATGTGCAAACATCCACCGGTCTTCGCGGGCGCCCAGTCTCTACCAGCTTGGTCCCGCAGGATTTACAGGACACCGTCTCCGGCTGGACCTGGTTGCAGAACACCACGCCCCCTGCGATAATCGGATACCCGGTGACGGCGCGGCAAGGATTTATGGCGGGTGTGGAGTTCCAGTCTGATTACGACCCGACCTGGCAGGCTTGGACCCCGCTGGCCATTCAGGACGTGCAGGGTCGTTACGCCAACTGGCTGGTGCTCGCCCCTTCCTGGACAGTTGGCCAGACTGCACCATTCGTCTTTTCCCCGGTCCCCGGTGTGGACCCGCTGTGGGCCGACACACTCGACACCGTCAGCCGCGCTCGCGCTTCCAACCTGAACGTGGCGCTTTTCCCGGCGGTAAATTTGCCTTCCGATTTAACGGCGTGGTGGACTTCCGCGCCGCGCGACGAAGCCTGGTGGAACACCTGGTTCGACCGCTATGCGGCTTTCGCTGCTTACAATGCTGACCTGGCGACGAAATCCGGCGCCCAGGCTCTTATCTTAGGGGGGGACTGGGTCACTCCGGCCTTGCCCGGAGGCCAGATAAACGGGAACAGTTCCGGGGTCCCGGCGGATGCGGAGGCGCGCTGGCAGGCGATCATTACCGATGTCCGCAGTCGCTTCGGGGGCAGCGTGTTTTGGGCCTTGTCTTATCCCGGTGGATTACAGTCGGCCCCGGATTTTGCCAAAAACCTGGACGGTGTTTACCTGCTCTGGTACGCCCCGCTCAGTGGCTCCAATGTGGATCAAATAAAGGCCGCGGCCGGGCAGTTGCTG
>JADGQD010000153.1 GCA_017882065.1 Anaerolineales bacterium
AGGGCTCGAAAATAACAGGATTGGTTCAGATATTTAGGCAGTATTCTGTAAGACCAACGCTTCAGCGGGATGACCGCTGATGTAATGCCTGGTATGGATTAAAAACGTGAAGCTGCCAAAAAGGCAGCTTCACAAGTCGGATTTCCAAACCAAACGGGTTGATTATCTCGCAGTGACATGTCGGTGGTGGGGCAACCTGGCAGCAGCCAGCGCCAGCCGGTGCGCCTCCAGTTTCCGCAGTGCCAACAGCACCAGCCAGAAGATGGTCAGGAAAATAACCACCAGCCCAGTCCCTTTATAGAGCAACTGCATGGCCGGGAGCGGGGAGTCGGTGCCGGCGTATACTCCATGCAGGGTCGCACCCAAGTACCCGACCAAACTCAGGACGTGGATGAGGCGGAAGGTGCGCATCCCGATCCTGTTGCGAATGTAAAACGTTATTGTGACCAGAAGCGTGAGGTAAAAACCAATCACGCCAACCCCGACCCAGAAGGGACGATAGGGGGAAATGAACGGGACCAGGGTTTGCCAGATCGAATACGGCAGATAGCGGTCAAGCATCAAGACAGCGACATGCAAAACTACAAAGGCAATCGAAAGCAGCGAGATGAATTGGTGGAAGTCGTACGTGAACACGCGGTCGAGCAACCGGTCAAGGTACTTGCTCGTCACTGCCAGCCCCAGCACCATGGAAAACCATAACAGCAGATAGGCCACGATCCCGCTGGCGCGGGTGACATACCACCAGAGCTGGACACTATCCAGGGCAAAGAGCCAGTTCAACCATTTGCCGGCTGCCTGCCCGGAGGGGGTCAGTGAAAAGATGGCACCAAAAAATATTAATAACAAAACGAGCAGCGTAGCAAATACACTGATAATTGCCCGCCATAGGGAAGGAGGACCTGCCCGGTTTATTTGATTGCGACGTTCAATGGACATTTATATACTCCAGACTTTTTTGTGGTCCCCAAATTTTCCGATCATGATCCACTGCCAGATAAGAGAATTGGGTGCCGCACTTGCGGGCGATTTCTTCGGATTCTTGCGGTCCGCCAATGAGCAGGGCCTTGGCGAAAACCTCGGCCTCATAAGTGTGAGGGGCAATCACTGTCACGCTCAACCAGTCGGTTACCGCAGGTTCACCAGTACGCGGGTCAATGAGATGATGGCGTTGTTTTTCTTCCTGCTTCCAGACGCGCTTCGTCACGGTTGAGGTGGCGACCGCGCCGGGATCGACCCTGAGCGTGGTCAGATCATTTTCTGGCTGGAGCGGGTCTTCGATCGCAACCGGCCATTGGTCTTCTCCTTCCGGTAACCCAACCAGGAACATGTCCCCTCCGGCGTTGACGGCGCAGGCGGAAGAGAATTCTGAAAGGATGAGGGCGGCCTGTTCGGCAATCCAGCCTTTGGCAATCCCGCCCAGATCGAGCGCCATCCCGGGTGGCAGAAGGATCATGCCTCGCCTCTCGTCGAGCTCCATCTCGCTGAAGGATGGATGCTCACCTGCCAGCAAGGATTCGAACAGGGGGGCTGCCCCTTGCTGCCGGAGCAGGTCCATGCTGCGGTCATAACCGGCCCGAAGCAGGTCCGGCAGGATGGACGGGTCGAACAAGCCGCGGGTCTGGTGAAAAAATCGCTGCGCCAGGCCAAGGACCGAGAACAAGTCGGGTGAGGCCTGAAACGGTGTCCCAGCAGAACGATTAAGTTCGGAGAGTTCGCTTTGCCCGGAAAACCGGCTGAAACGGCCTTCACTGGCATGAATAAACTGCTGCGCCTCTTCAAATCCCTCCGCAATACGGGCAGGGGTTCCCTGTGCAGCCAGCAAAATATCCGTGTTCATGAGGCGGAAACGAAAGGTTTCCATTCTCTAAGACCCACCCGTCCTGAGCATCGGAAATCCATAATTTGACTGATTACCGGGAGCCGAAAAATTCAGCCCGCCCCCATTCCCGCTGCCACCGTTATACGCCTGGATTGGCGGCAAGGCCGGCAGCGAGGCAGTATTCACGGATGTGACCTGGGTTGGTTGGATCGGCTTGAGAGAATGCGCCAGCATGCCCCAACCAGCCAGGAAACTAAATACACTGACAATGGCAAACCAATAGTGGAGTGCCGTCTTGATAATTTTCATCGTAAACTCCTTAACGGCCGGTAATGTAGATCTGCCCCTGGTTGTCAATCTGGATCAGGCCATGGCTTTGCAGATAAGCGAGCAGTTGCTGGATCATCTGCAACTCAGAGGCGGTTTGAGTCAACTGGTCATTGTCGCTCTTAAGGGCTGCCTGATACTGCTGCTCGCGTGCCTGGTATTGGGCGACCAGGCTTTGCAATTGGGCAATCTGCGCCTGGTCAGATGAGGCTGTCGTTGAACCTACCGCGGCGACCGAGGCAGGAGAATTCGAAACAGCCGTTCCTTTCTGGTTGGTCATTGCATTCGCGCCAATCACAACCATGGACATGGCAATCGCACCGGTAATCAGGATCGCTGCCAGTAAGGCTCCAATTTGTTTACGCATCTGTGTTTTCTCCTCAATAGGTTAGGGCGAGTATACAAAACAAAGATGAATACAAGATGAATTGTCTGAAATGTGAAGAAACAGGGATTTGCGAGCGAAGCTCGCAAATCCCTGTTTCTTCAATCTTCTTTTCCTTGGGGAAAGGGAGCATCAGAACGTCGACTATACTGCTTCATGCATAAATCCATGAACTATCCTGTTCCGATATTTACGCAGTACCTTGTAAGAAAGCCCTGATTCCCGGAAAAGCATTCATCCCGCAGTCATATTTGCGTGCTACAATTTATACGCTAATTAACTTCACGGAGAAAAAACGTGCGCATTCTATTGGTCGAAGATAACCGTCGTATGAGCGAGTCCCTTCGCATGACCCTTGAAGAGGATGGGTATGCCGTTGATACGGCTTATGACGGCCTGGATGGCGAAGAAATGGGTCTTATATCCAGCTACGACATCATTATTCTGGATATCATGCTGCCCGGCAAAGATGGATTGGAAGTCTGCCGGGAACTGCGCGACCGGCGCGTCAGTACTCCCATTTTGATGCTAACCGCCCGAGACGCGCTGGATGACCGCGTGCAAGGGTTGGACAGCGGCGCCGACGATTACCTGGTCAAGCCCTTTGAAGTGGACGAACTACGCGCTCGCATCCGCGCCTTGCTGCGGCGCGAATCATCCAGCAAATCGGGCTCGCTTCAGGTAGCGGACCTGATTCTTGACCCGGCCACCCACACCGTCCGGCGCGGCGACCAGCCGATTGAACTGACCGCCAAAGAATTCTCCCTGCTCGAATACCTGATGCGCCATCCCAACCATCTCGTCACCCGCGAGATGGCTGAAGAACATCTATGGAGTTACGACCACGTTATCGCCTCCAACGTAGTGGACGTGTACATCCGCCGTTTGCGCGGCAAGATCGACGATCCCAGTGAGGTCAAATTGTTCGAAACCATGCGTGGGGCCGGCTACCGTCTGCGCGTGCCGGAGGAGAAATAACCACAAAAAAGTTCACGGCTTTTAGAGAACGGCTCGGGGTGCTGCTTCACAGCATTCGCTTCCGGCTCGTTTTGTGGTTCACGGCCATTTTGGCGGTGATCCTATTTGCCTTCAGCGCCTTCCTCTTTTACACCCAATCACGCAATTTGCAGGAGGAGGCCATTCATGAAATAGATCGTAGGGTGACAGGCCTGGCGGAGAATGTCCAAACTGCGCTGCGTCAGGGGAGCGGACAAATCTCGATCCCGAATGGGCTTCTGCGCGATACAGACGTTTTCATCCTGCTCAGCCCTGATGGACAGGTCCTCGCCAGCCAGGGGCCCATCCCGGCTCAGGAAGCCATCCAGATCGTATCGGCCGGGCTGCAAACCACTCCCCGGACAAACGAGTCGCCCGCCGTCTACTGGACAAGCCAAACTTCCCAGAATTACGCTTTCATCATCACCCCGGTGCAGGGCCAGTTGGGAATAAATTTCCTGATGATCTTCGGCGGCATCCTCGACCCGAACGCATTGGTTCGCCGTTTCCTCCTGACCCTGGTGGCCGGGAGCTTGCTGACCCTTGCCATCGCCCTGGTTGGCGGTTTCTGGCTGGCGGATCGAGCCATGCGGCCGGTGAAAACGATCACCCAGGCGGCGCGCACCATCGGTGAAACGGACCTGAGCCGCCGTTTGAACATGAAAAGCAAAGATGAATTGGGAGAACTGGCGAGCACATTTGACGCGATGCTGGCGCGTTTGCAGGCGGCCTTTGAACGCCAGCGCCAGTTTGTGGCGGATGCCAGTCACGAACTTCGCACCCCGTTAACCATTGTCAATTTGGAAACCAGCCGCGCCATCGCCTCCCATCGTTCGCCGCAAGAGTACCAGCATGCGCTGAGTATTATCCACAGCGAGAATGACTTCATGACCAGCCTGGTCAATGATCTGCTGACGCTGGCCCGTATGGATGCCGGACAATCGGCAATCGAGAAAACGCCGTTGGATTTGAGCGACGTGGCTGTCGAGACCGTGGAACGGCTGACCCCACTGGCAACCAGGAACGGGGTCACGCTGGAAGCTGGCAACCTGCCCGAGGCGCGTATTCTTGGCGACCGGCAGTACCTGCTCCAGATGCTCAGTAACCTGGTTGAAAATGCGATCAAATATACGACCGGCGGCAACAAGCGGGTATGCGTGGAAACGGGAACAGCGGTCGGGAGCGCCTGGGTGCGCGTTTCAGACACCGGTCCGGGCATCGCTCCCGAACACCTCCCCCATCTGTTTGATCGTTTCTACCGGGTGGACAAAGCCCGCAC
>JADGQD010000030.1 GCA_017882065.1 Anaerolineales bacterium
CAAATGGCTGCGTGTGCGAGTCACCGAAGTCAACACCGGGCGCTCGAAAGCCACGGTGCAGATTCCCATCAGCCTGATGGAAGCCGGGATGAAGATCGGCGCGCATTTCGCTCCCGAAATTGACGGGGTGAATATGGACCAGTTAATGGAGGCCCTTCGCACCGGCATGACCGGAAAAATCATTGACGTGGTGGACGATGAAGACGGCGAACACGTCGAAATCTTTGTAGAATAGAGGCCAATTATGTCTGAGAACATCGAAAAAACTTTCAGCGTCGCTTCCCCGGCGCGCCTGTCCGTCAGCAACATACGCGGCTCGGTAGAAATACACCCCGGCGAGGATGGCGTCATCCAGGTGACAGCCATCAAGCAACCCCACACCGGAGACGAAAAGCGAACCGGGATAGAAATCACCCAGGAAGTGGACGGGACCGTCAAGGCTGCCACTCGCTTTCCCGACGGCGGCTGGAACTGGTTGTTCGGTTCCCAGCCCTGTGAGGTGGATTACGTTGTGAAGGCGCCGCGCCAGTGTTCGCTCAAACTGAACGGTGTGAGTAACACGGTGCTTGCCGAAGGGTTCGAGGGCACTATCAGTGTGAATTCGGTCAGCGGTGAAATCACACTCCGCGACCTGACAGGTTCCGTGCGGATTCAATCCGTCAGCGGGGAAGCCGACGGAGAACGCATCGCCGGCTCACTGAGCCTGGATACGGTTTCCGGTGATGTGGCGTTGAAGGAATCCGCTCTGAGCTCCATCAATGCCAACTCCGTCAGCGGTGACATGCGAATTCGCACTCCGTTGACAGAAGGTCCCTACGATTTCAAATCGGTATCTGGCCAGGTTCACCTGATCGTGCCTCCCGACACCCATTGCACCGGTGAATTGCACAGCCTGAGCGGTGATCTGGTCTCGGCCTTCCCGGTCACCGGCACTTCCCGTCATCATGGATCCCAGACAGTCAATGTTCAAGGTGGCGGCGTGAAAATCTCTCTGAACAGCGTTTCGGGTGATCTGTCCCTGGACTGCGACGGGGAAATTCCGCCCGCTCCGGAGCCGGTGAAAACCGTCTCCAGTGAAGAACGCCGGGTAGTACTGGAACGCGTCGAACGCGGCGAACTGACCGTTAATGAGGCTCTGGGCCAACTGCATGCGTAAGGTCCGGTTACTTTCCCGGATAACCCAGGCAGTGCGGGCCGGGGTCTTCGTGCCCGTCTGCCCCGTTCTTTGGGGGTCGTGGTAAAACTGATAAAGGAGTTCGTTATGCGAGACCGTATTCAAGAAGCGTTAAAACACAGCAAAGCCGACTACACCGAAATCCGCATCGAAGAAAAAGAAACCACCCGCGTGGTCTTCCGCGGCAAGGAGTTGGAGGTGGCCAATGCGAATATCGATAAAGGCGGCATCGTTCGTTGCCTGATCAGGGACAAAGGCTGGGGCGTGGCCACTTTCAACAACCTGGATGACCTGCTCAACAAAGCGGACCAGGCCTACCAGTGCGCCCAGGTCGGTTCCGTCCCCGAGCCGATCGAACTGGCCTCGGTCGAGCCGGTTGAAAATATCACAACAGTTGAGATGAAGCGCGACTTCCGCGACATCTCGCTGGCCGAGAAAAAAGCCCTTGCTGAGCGCTACAACCAGGTTCTCCTGGGGCACAGCGACAAAATCATTGACACCCAAGCCGCCTATGCTGACTCCTTCACCCATCTCATCCTCGCCAACTCCGAGGGCACCTACATTGAGCAGGAAAAGCCCTCCGTGGTAATCGGCGCTTTCGCCATCGCCCGTGACGGGAACAACGTCCAGCAGGCGCATGAGAGTCTGTCCAGCACGCAAGGCTTCGAGTACGTACTCGATAAGGACGAACTGGCGCGCAAGGCGGCCCAGAAAGCGGTCGAACTACTGGATGCCGAACCGGTCAAGGCCGGGCAATACCCGGTGGTAGTGGATCAGACACTAGCGGGCGTCTTCATCCACGAAGCCTTTGGTCACCTCTCCGAAGCGGATTTCGTCTATGAGAACCCCAAGGCGCGAGAAATGATGACCATGGGCCGCCGCTTCGGCAAGGGTCTGCTCAACGTCTATGATGACGGCTCCATCCCGAACCTGCGCGGTACCACCCTGTACGACGACGAGGGCACTCCCGCCCGGCGCAACTGGCTCATCCGGGATGGCGAACTGGTCGGGCGATTGCATTCGCGTCAGACCGCCGCCAAGATGGGCGAAAAAGCCTCCGGCAACGCGCGTGCCGTCAACTATCGGTTCGCCCCCATCGTGCGCATGACCAATACTGCCATCGACAACGGCACCACCTCGTTCGAGAACATGGTCAAAGACATCGAACTCGGCATCTATGCCTGCGACGCATACGGTGGCGAGACCCTACTGGAAAACTTCTCCTTCAGTTCCGGCTACGCTTACATGATCCGAAATGGCAAGATCGCCGAGATGGTCAAGGATGTCATCCTGGCCGGCAACCTATTCACCACTCTCGAAAACATCGACGCCATCGGTAACGACTTCAAATGGCTGAACACCGGCGGCGGCTGCGGTAAGGGCAACCAATACCCCCTTCCAGTCGGCATGGGTGCGCCCCACATTCGAATCCAGAACGTCGTTATCGGCGGCGAGTAAACGGAGGACAGAATGGATATTTTTTCCCAACTCAAAAAACAGGCCGAACAGGTCGAAGTCCTCAGCCTGCAAAATGAAAAGACAACCGTCGAATACGAGGCTAACCAACTCAAAACCTGCACCGTCGCCGAGACCAAAGGCACGGCGGTGCGCGTCATCCGCAAGGGAAGACTCGGCTTTGCCGCATCGAGTGATGATACTGCCATGGACAAACTGGCCGCCAACGCCCTCGAGTCCGCCACCTTTGGGGACAAAGCTTTGTTCTCCTTCCCGGACCCGAAACCTGCTCCGATCGTCCGCACTTTTGACAAGGCTGTAGCCGATCTGCCCATCGCGCGGCTGGTGGAGATCGGCCGGGAGATGCTCGACCTGATCCTGCCGGTCGAACCGGACGCTCGCTGCCACATCAGCCTGGAACGCAGCCTGGTTTCGGCCAGCATCCGTAACCAAAAAGGCATGGATGTGTCTTTTAAGACCTCCCCGCTCTCGCTCGGTCTCGAGATTGACCGCATCGAGGGTGATGACATGCTTATCCTGGAAGACCAGTTGGGCACGACCGTCTGGGAAAAAGACTACCTCGCCTTCACCCGCCGCCTGATGGACAAACTAAAGAAAGCCAAGTTCATCACCAGCATCAAACCCGGCAGGATGCCCGTCCTGTTCGCCCCCGCCGGGATTCTGGCTCTCGGTCTGCCGCTCAGCCGGGGCTTGAACGGCAAGGAAGTCTATAAGGGCACGTCCCCGATGGTTGGCAAAATCGGCGAGAAACTCTTCGACGAGAAGGTTACCATCATCGACGACGGGACAATTGACGGCAAGTTCGCCAGTGCTTCCTACGATGACGAGGGAATTCCGCGCCGCCGTAACATGCTTATCGAGAAGGGTGTGCTTAAAAGTTTCATCTACGACCTGAAGACGGCGGCCCAGTCCGGAGTCGAATCGACCGGCAACGCCTCCCGTCAACTCTTCTCCCCGCCTGAACCGTCGTTCACCAACTTCGTCATCCAGCCCGGACAGACACCCCTGAAAGACATCCTCGCCGGGATTGACGAGGGAATCCTGGTTGAAAACTTGCTCGGCCTCGGTCAGGGAAACATCATTTCCGGCGCGTTCTCCAACCCGCTGGCGCTGGCCTTCAAGATCGAGAGGGGCGAGATCATCGGGCGCGTCAAGGATGTCTCGATTGCGGGTAATGTCTACGAATTACTGAAGAACGTGGCCGCCGTCAGCCAGGAAGTGCAGTGGGTCTATAACACTTTCTACGCACCATATGTTCTTTTGCCTGAGATGAACGTGATGACAAAGACAGAGAGCCCATCAAATTAAGAAACGAGCCACGGCATTCGCAACATTTATGCGTTCGAATAAACATATCGGTATGTTTTTATTGCCTGGGAATAACAATCGAATATCTCGTCGCGGAGGTTGCTTTGCTCGCATTACTTCGTCAACGTAACTTTTCTCTCTTGTGGTTTGGACAATTCATATCAATCATCGGTGACTGGGTACTCTTCATCGCCCTGCCATTCTATACATACAGTCTGACCGGATCTGTACTTGCCACCGGTGCAATGTTCATGATCGCGACATTGCCGCGCCTGTTCTTTGGGTCTCTGGCGGGCACCTATGTAGACCGCTGGGATCGCAAACGCACAATGATCGCAGCCGACCTTTTGCGAGTCGTTACCACTTTAATCCTGCTATTCGTACACTCCCGGGAAGGATTGTGGCTGATCTATGTTTCAGCATTTCTAGAATCCATCTTCTCTCAATTCTTCTTCCCCGCAAAGAGCGCAATCATCCCTTTACTGGTCGGTGAAAAAGAATTGTTGACCGCCAATTCATTGAACGGTTTAAGCGATGCCCTTACCCGGCTGTTGGGATCAGGACTGGGCGGAGTGCTTATGGGCTAGTTAGGCTTTACCAGTGTGGTATTGCTGGATGCCGGGTCATTTCTGATTTCTGCTCTGCTGCTCTTGCTGATAGTAATGCCGCTGCGTCCGGTACCACAACCAATAGAGGCGCAACCATCTACTGCGAGAGGGGTTCTGGGGCTATGGCGTGATTGGGTTGCAGGCCTACGGCTCGTCAAGCGGGAACGTTTGCTGTTGATTCTCTTTTTTATCCTGGGAGTGGCTTTACTGGGCGACAGTATGATCACCGTATTGATCGTGCCCCTGGTAAAGGTGTTGATGGGTGGTGGAGCCCAACTACTGGGCTGGCTGATGATGGCCCAGGGTGTCGGTGGTCTGATGGGAGGATTACTGGTCGGGCAGATAGGTAATCGTATCTCGCCTCGACACCTCTCCGCGCTGGGGCTAGTTGTGACAGGAATTGTCATCTTTGCTATTATCAGTATCCCCCGATCAATACTGGTGCTGCCGATCATGTTGGTAGGTGGAATTGCCGCAGCAGCCTGGTTTATCAGCAGCGAAACTTTACTACAAATGGGTGCCAGCGATCAATTTCGCGGGCGCATCTTCGGTACATTCGCTACCACCTCAGCCCTGGCAAGCCTGGTCGGCATGGGGCTGGCCGGGATGTTAACCGACCTGATAGGTTTGGTACCGATCTTGAGCATTTCAGGCGGCTTATATGTAGCTTCCGGCATTTTGGCCTGGATCATGCTGCCCAAACCCGAACAAGCTCAACCAAATCGACCCGCCACGGCAGATCAGGAACTTTCTCCCTACCGCGCTCCCGCAAATTGAATCGAAATATCTAGGACACCAGCACCAAAATACTGACGAGGGTCTGATCATGCCTTTCGATTCTTCAACAACAATGGACCAATCTGATCGATAATCCTGCCAAAGGCCAGTTCGGCCCATGGGACAACTCGCAGCCAGCCCGGGACGTAAATAACCCTGCGCGGGCGCAGCATCAATTTCCAAATGTGCCAGGCAACATAGTCGGCTGTCACGCCCACATGCTCGGTCGGGACGTGCCCGCCGTTTACCTTCGATAGGGCCACCTTCCCGAACTCGGTCCGTACCGGCCCGGCCCGTACCACGCTGACATGGACGCGCGTCCCGGTCAACTCACGGTAGAGGGCAGTGGTGAAGTTGTCGAGGAAAGATTTGGTTGCACCATACAGGGCGATACCTTGGCTGGGAAAACTCCCGGAAATGGATCCCACGTTGATAATATGCCCGGAATCCCGCCGGCGCATCCTGCCCAGGAAGCCAATCGTCAACTGCACCACCGCTTCCACGTTGACCTGTAACATCTCCCAAGCCATTTTCCACGGCATATCGGACCCATAACCATACCATCCCAGCCCGGCGTTATTCACCAGCACGTCCGCCGCCCCGGCTTCCTCGCAGACGCGCAACCGGTCGGCCTCCTTCGTTAGGTCGGCGGGCAGGATGCAAGCCGTTCCGCCGTTTGCGCGGATATCTTCGGCCAGAGCCTCCAACCGGTCAGCCCGGCGCGCCACCAGCACCACCCGTAGCCCTTGTGCGGCTAATTTACGGGCAGTGGCTTCCCCAATGCCGGAGGAAGCGCCGGTAATTACAGCGAGTTTATCTTTCCAGTCCATCTCCAGCCTTACACCTTGGCCCGTGCCTTGCGGTTCTCGAAGAACCAACGCACCGTGTCGGTAATCGTCTCGATGGCCGGGCGCGATTGGTAACCGAGTTCATGCGCTGCTTTGGCGTGACTGATATTTGAATTGCTTTGCAGCACTTCCAGTGAATAAGGCGTGAAACGCGGTTTGGCCTTCGTTCGCTGGTAGTACCAGGGCGAGAACCTAGCGGCAAACTCGGCCAGCGAGAAGGGGATTTTGATGCTGGCAAAAGCCTTGCCGGTCACTTCGCGCACAGTCTCCAGCAAATAGCGTACCGAGAGTTTCTGCCCGCTCAGGATGTAACTCTCCCCCCGGCGACCATGTGCATGGGCAGCAATCATGCCATCAGCCACGTCACGTACATCCACGAAATCATAAGCGCCTTCAACGTAGAACATCGTCCGGGCTTCGGAGGCGCTGCGGATGACCTCACCCAATTCCGAACCGCGGAAGTCGTACGGTCCGATGACACCCGTCGGGCAGACGATGACCGCATCCATGCCGGCGGTCACCGCTTTCTGGACCTCAAGGCTGGCAGCGGCCTTCGAACGGTCATACTCGCCGTAGGGGTTGTTCTGGTCGAACCCCAGCGATTCATCCATTGCCACCCCGTGAGGGGCGCGGGCAATGGCATGGATGGAACTGGTGTAGACCAGCCGCCGGATGCCGGCGAGACGGGCAGCCTCGAGCACGTTGCGCGTCCCTTCCACGTTAACCCGCCAGACGAAAGGGTTGCGTCCTGGCATGATGGAAATGATACCTGCCAAATGATAGACAGTCTTAACGCCGCGCATGGCGGGTTCGAGCGAGTACGGGTCGAGTACATCGCCAATCATCTGTTCTACATCCAATCCTTTAAGAGGGATGGTATCTTCATCACGCCAGACCAGAGCTCGGACTTTTTCTCCCTGGTCCAGCAGTTTGCGGATGAGAACATTACCAATATGTCCAGTTGCACCGGTAACCAAAATCATTCTTATCTCCTTATCACCCTCTCCTCGCTAAGCATCCCCGAAGGGACAAACGGAGGATGGCTAGGGTGAGGGTTATTTTGCCAATCCATTCATCAAAATTTGCATGCTCTCGCGGGCCGTTTTTTCCCAGTCAGCGCCGTGCGGATCGAGAACGCCTTGTAATACCAATCCCACCGCCAGGGAAACGATAACCTGCGCAGCAACTTGCGAGTCGGCTGGTTTGAGAGAGCCTTCGGCAATTCCATCTTCAACCAGTCTGGTGAAATACTCCTGATAATGGCGATACGGAGCAATCACTGCCTTCCAGATCGTCTCGTCGCGGCTGGCCTGCAACCAGAATTCCAGGAACATCGGCAGGCGGTCCTCGGCGGCTGCGAAAACGCCCGGTAAGAGATTGGTCATGTGAACCAGCGTCTCCGGGACAGTGTCCTTGCGGGCCGCGCCCATGCCCACATCAATCATCGCCAGCCAACCTTGCATCAGAGCCAGGAAGATAGCCTGCTTGGTTGGATAATGGTGATAAAAAGCGCCCTTGCTGACCCCGGCGTCGGCGCAGATGTCATCCACACTGGCGGCATCGTATCCGGCGAAGGCAAATCGTCGGACAGCTGCATCCAGGATGCGGGCGCGCGTCTCTTCACTGCGTTGTTGTGGCATGGGTTACTCCATTTTGATAAACATACCGACTGGTCGGTATGTTTAATATATCCTGTTCCCTGCCGAATGTCAATGAAAGGATGATTAGAATTTGCTTACAGGAGTCTCGGGAACGCGAATCTCAATCAGATTCTCCAAATATCTACAACAAATCTAAACACCTTTATGATATTCTGGAACTGTAACGATCCTGGTTCTCTCCCATGCTGGAACCGGGACTACTGTGAGAACCGCCGTGGATACTGGAATTTCCAAAGACCCAAAATCCTTCAACCCTGTGCTGGAACCGGGACTACCGCGAGGTACAAAAAGACTATGAACGATTCAATTTCCAATATCCGGTTTTTCTTCCGGAACCGTTGCAAGCTGCTGGTCACCGGCCTGCTGGTCTTCGTCCTGGCACCCGGACCATTCCTGCGATATCCCAACCGGGGGCATCCGGCAATGGCGACCTTTATTATTCCGCCACGGTGAAGAACAATAGGGACAACGATCAAAGACAAATTCTCAAAATAATTTTCGGGTAGACTGGCATAGCTGTTTGCCCGATCACTTTGATCCTGATGGCATATATCATAGTAGACATCATTTACAAAAAGGATGCCCACTTCGCCCAAAAAAGCGTAAAATAGGGATGATAAGTATATTTCGCCTTGTCAAGGAGTCGTTCAAATGGGAAAGATAGTTGCTGTCTTGACCGATAGCACCGCCAGCATCCCCGAACCGATGTTGAAGGAATTGAACATCCGCACGGTGGCGTACTACATCCACCGCGGGCAGGAAGTGCTGCGCGACCTGGTGACCATCCAGCGTGAAGAGTTCCTGAACTGGTTGATCACTGCCAGGGTCCTGCCGACGACGGCCAGCCCCGGTCCCGGCGATTATTTCGAAGCTTACGAATGTCTGGTGGAAGAGGGTTACGATGAGATTATCAGCATCCATATGACCTCGAAGGGCAGTGGTGCTTACCAAGCCGCGATGGTGGCCCAATCCTTGATAAAAGAGAAGGATCCGGCGGTGCGCGTCGAGGTGATTGACACGCGCAATGTCTCGCTCTGCCAGGGGTGGATGGCGATCGAAGCCGCGCGCGCCGCTCTGGCAGGTCTGCGCCTGGAAGATATCGTGGCGAAGGTCAAGCGCATGATCCCGGTCACGCACATGATCCAAACCGCGGATACGCTCAAGTATCTCTACATGGGCGGACGCATCGGCAAAGCCACGAACCTGATCGGCTCGCTGCTCAACATCAAGCCGCTCATCGGCATGGAAGACGGCGAGATCGTCCCATTAGGAGTGGCTCGCGGCCGCGGACACGCGTACCAGGCCATCGCAGACAAAGTGGAAGAGACCCTTGGCAAAGGCAAGGCCAGGATTGCCTACGTCCACGCCGGGGCGAAACAGGAAGTCGAAAGGCTCAAGCAAATTGTGGAAAGCAAAGTGGAGGTGGTTGAATCTTTCGTCGCCGAACTTTCGCCTGCCCTGGCGGTCCACAGCGGGCCAGGCACGGCTGGAGTGTGCTATTTCCCGATGGACCTGTGATGTGTTCCGACCTTAGAAACATAGGGCGGAGCCTTGCGGCTCCGCCCTATGTTATTCGAATGGACTAAGGTTTACTTGAACTGGAAGTTAGCGATTTGCACGGTGCCGTCATTCAACTTGACAGTCAATTGGCGGCAGGTGCCCGCCCATGCTTTATCCGTCTTCCAGACGTAGTTGTACTGACCACCGCCGTAAGAGATGCTGCTCCCGCCGGGGTTAGCGGTCGGTGCAGGTGTGCCCAGTAAGGCGCCGGTGTCGCACACAATTTGTACGGATTGTGGGTAACCTTCAGCGAAGATGTTCAAGCTCTTGTTCCCGCCGAGGCTGAACTTGACCGGAACAGTGCTACCAGCTTTGGCTGAGTTCCAGGCTGGCAAATTGTCGACTGGATTGAAGAAGCCGGCGAAGTTATAAATCACGATGTGGGTGAACCAATTCGAACCGGTGCTTCCATCTTTGTCGGTCACGCTGATGGTAACAGTATAACTACCAAAAGTTGGATAGACATACTCCGAGCCGGTGCAGGTATTCCCGTTGACGCTGCCGGCCTGATCAACCAGATCCGCGAAGCCCGCATCGAGAATCTGCCCACCGTGCTGGAAGCCCAGCGGACTGGAGGCGGATAGAGACAAAAAATGGGGCAAGAGGCTACCTCACCGCTACAGTTGGAGCAAAATAAATGCGGAGGCCGCCAAATTTGGCGGCCTCCGAAAATTCTTGTTTTTTGGGAAAACCCCAAAACCTTTCCAGGCTTTATTTGACTTCGATCAGCACCGCACGGACGAGGACGCGGTATTTATAGGAGTTGCTGGCCTGGTCGAAACCGCGGCAGGTTATCAGTGTGACCCACGGCAGTTCCTGGTGCTTCAACATCGCATTTGTGTTCCCGGGTCCCACTTGCATCACGCTGCGCACCTGGTACACATATTGCGCTCCCCAAGCGTGGACAACGACTTTATCGCCCCACCACAGCGTATTGATGTAGCGGAACGGACCGGCAGTGTTGTTGGCGTTCCAGACGTGCCCGGTCAGTACCGAGTTACCTGCCCAGGTCGGGAAGGCCGAGCCTTGCAGCCAGCCGGCGTCACTGCCCAGCCAGGAGACATCCCATTTCCCAGCCGTTTGCGGAACGCCCACAATCGGCATCTTCACGCCGAGTTTCGGGATCTCCAGCCACAGGTCGCCCAAAGCAGCATAGGCCTTTTCGGCAGGTTGTGCGGAGAGGACTGTTACACGCTGTGGGGCAAAACCGGTGCCGGGCAAAACTACTGGTGCTGGTATCGGAATGGCGGCCGCGGTCTGCGTGAGCCGCATGGCGGCCGCGGTCTGTGTGGCGGCAATCGCGGTCTGCGTGGCGGCGGCGATCGCGGTTTGTGTGGCGGCAATCGCAGTCGGCGGGTCATTGATGACAAAGGCAGCCATATTCGGGTCGTGGTCACTCGTGCCGCGCGCCACATCGGACGGATAGTCAGCCGGGAAATCACTGTTGATGTGAGCAATGCGGAATTGATTTAGATCCGCCAGCATCGGCTGGTTGATGAACATCTGGTCGAGTGTCTGCGCCATGCCGAGGTAGACATAGCTGTAGGCAGACTCGGGCGCCTGGCCTAGGAGCACATCCCACAGATTGGTCAGGCCGATGGCCGGATCGTAGAGGGCGGCCAGTTGATCGATGGCGCCGTAGGAGGTATTGTCAGGGTGCGGGTAGACATTCAGGTCACCGCCGACGACGATGCGAGCGGTCGGGTTTGCCGCCTGCAGGAACGCCACGATCGCGGCGTTATAATTAGCTTGCTCAGTGCGGTGCGCGACGCAACTATCGGGCCCGCTCTTGAAGTGGTTATTGATCACATAAACGTCGCGATAGCTGCCCACACCGACGCTCTCGCTGTAGATGCGGAAGAGAGCGATATCGGGTGCGCGGGGGAAGACCCAACTGGTTTCACAAGGCTCCGTACCGGTATAAACCGCATTCAGGGTCTTAGGGTTCGATAAATCGCTATCATATGGCACAGCCGTATAGCCGTCGATCGCTGGACTGCCGTCCAAGAGGGGATCACCGGCAGCGGGCGCGAGTTCCACACGGTCGCTACGGTACATGAAGGCGGGGAGGATGCCGCGCAAGTCAGAGCTGTCACGGTCGAAGGCGGTTTGATATGCGGGGCCGCCGAGGCTGGCAACCTTTAGCGCCAGATCCTGCAGCACATCCGGCTGGCCATCAGCGTTGTTAGTAACGCCACAAGCAAGAGTGCCGTCAACCACAGAGCAAATATCCTGGTTTTCAACTTCCTGAAGCATCAGGATATCCGGGCTATGCAGGTCATCGATGATCTGATGGGCAATGTCGGTTATGCGAGCCTGGTAGGCGGCTTCGCTGGCAGGCACATAGTCATAAGCCGGTGTAACATCGGAAAGGAAAGGAGTCCCTGCGGCAGAGCATTTCGGATTACTGCCCGCCGGGACGTTCGCAAAATCGCAACCGGAGAAGGGATTGTCGCGATAGTCGTACAGGTTTTCCAGGTTGTAGTCAGCGATGCTGTAGTTGAGGCTGCGATCGAAGTTCTGCGGCGGATTGTTGGCAGCAGTATCAACACCTTCACTAAAAGCGGGCTGAGAAACGATCTCAATGCGGTACTTGCTGAAGGTGTAGTTGACACCGCCAACCGGTGCATTAGTTAAAGTATCGAAGGTGCGGGCCGGAGCGATCAAAGCCGTGGAGTCACCCTCGGTCGCCTTGATCCCCAGGCTGCCCATCAGGATGCGGTAGCCATTGCCATCCCAGTTAATTGGATTGTAATTATCATCGAGAATATGAGCGTCGCGGAAGGCTCGCCGCTCGTACGGATTAGCGCGCTGCGCGATCGTGCTGTCTGGATTGGCCACCCAGATCTCGGCATCGGCCGGGCTAAAGACGTTGCGGCCACCGAGGACAATGCTGTTCAGCGGGACCTGCACACGCATGCTCTCGAGCCGTTCCCAATAGCGGTTGGCATCCGCCAAGCTGACAGGCGGGTCCGCCACGACCGGGGCAAGCTCTGCATCCAGGTTCACATTGCTGCGCAGGACCGGCTTGATAAGGGTCGGGTTCGATAATTCTGTCATGAAGTAATATTCGCTGATCGAGCCTGAAATGACGACCTCGTCCCCGACCGTGGGGGTATAAGGCCCGCTTGGCCCGCTCATGGTGCTCGTTTGGTTCATGAACACAAAGAGGCCGTCGGAGGTATTCGGATCCCCATCGGCGGTGGCGGCCGTGTTCTGGATGAAAAAGCCTTTATAGGTATTTGAGCTGGTACTACTGATGGCCTGGAGGGTCGTCTCGTAGATGACGCCCTGGACGACAACCGTCTGGCCGGCACCAGTACCAGTTGCGGGTGCATACGGCGAGCGGGACAGGGCGCCGTCGTCGCCATCATTCACCACGCCCTGAACCGTGCCAATGGGAAGAATGACGGAGACGGTGAGTCCAATCGTGGCACTGCCTGGACGACCCTCAGTATCACTGATCGTGCAGGCCATGCTCTTTACACCTGCGGTAGTTCCACCGGCGACTGTCGTTGAGAAGGAGAATATGTTATCCCCAGCAGTAAGATCACCGCCGTTTGTGCCATCATCATAAAAGGTCTGGGAAGACACCCCGCCAATGGCAGAGAGGTCACAAGTTACTGTATGGCCGGTGGTGGCCGGGTTTGTTCCCGGGGTTACAGCCACAGTAAGCAAGGTTGTATCGCCGACAAAAAGCATATTCGGAGTAGCTGTGCCCACGCCGGTCGGATTGGTGGGGCTGGTGCAATAGTGGACAGGGGAACCACTGTTGCGCGGAGCGGGAGCGGCAGCAGTGAAGTCAGTGTTATTGTTATCCGTTTCAGTGCATCCAAGCGAGCCGCGGAAAACGGCACGGGTGGTGGATGGGGCAGGTGTCGGGCCGCTGCCTTCGAAGACCGTAGCGGTGGTGCCATAACCAACCAGGTCGACGTACAGGCTAGCACTGCAGGGGTTTCCAGTGGCTCCACAGGTGGATAGTACAGCGATACCGTTGGCAAGTATGACTTTGCCCGCGGCGGCACCCAAACCCAGAGTGCCATTAAGGTCCGGGGTCACCGGCAGTGCCGCGCCGTTCGATCCCGCTACCATTGCCACCAGGTAATATTGGCCGGGCGCCACAGAGCCTGTCAGAGCGAAAGCACTGTTAAAATTACCCGTGGCACTCGCGTATTGAAGGGAGAGACCAGCTAGGTTGATCGTGGAAGTGCCAAGGTTGAATAATTCAACATAATCCTTATTGTAAGTGGCTCCGGCATTGCCGCCAGCGCCATAGACCTGACTGATGACAATGTTAGGCGAAACTGCATACGCCGGCTGAGCCTGTGCCGGCAGGAAACTGATGATGAGTGCAAGGGTCAGCGCAAAAGCAAAGAGCCTGGGCATGTGTTGCTTCATAACATTCTCCTCTATTTGATTGTATAGTCGGATTGGATAGTATTGCTTTAGTGAAAAGGTCTATTCTGCTTTTGGGTGATGGGTGCCCTCCTTGCCGTTGGTGAAATCATAAGAGAAGGCCAAAAGACTTTACTGACAATTTCAAGATCATTGTATAACAAAGCCTTACAAAAATGCAAGGTGACTTCTGTAACATTATTATAACCTCCCTGCCAGAAGGACTGGGAGATTGTGTTTCCTGGGATGCGAATCAGCACTACC
>JADGQD010000031.1 GCA_017882065.1 Anaerolineales bacterium
TCCAAATTCCTTTCTAAACAGGATTATACAACTATTTTGACCTTGTAAATGGGTGGCATCTATTTGTAAAGTAAGTGTAATTTTCCATAATTTGCCGGGCAAAGCAAGTCCTTAGCTTGGTTGATTTATTCGAGCCTTGGTTCCACAGAGCATCAGCACAGATTCTGGCGAAAGGCAGTACGACAAACTGTTCAAGTGTAACATTTGCAAGGATTGTTGTGTCGCTGTGCTATGGTTTGCACATGAGCAGGTTCGTTGAGAAAAAACAGAGCCAAACGGCTCTGTTTTATTAATAGCATGAGAGCGATTCAGCCGTTCATACTTACAGAAAAAGAAAATAGATTGCGCTTAAGATTAAAAACGGTGCATAAGGGATGGCGGTAAAGGCTTTGTATTTTTTTGCGATCAGCATCCCGAGTATGATAACCAGACTGACCAGTCCCCCGGCCAGGATCGCAAAAAGCAGGCAGGCAAAAATAGCGCGCCAGCCAAGCAGCAACCCCAGGATTCCGGAAAGGTTTACGTCCCCGAAGCCGAGCGCCACTTCGTCGGTAGGCAGGCCGCGCTTTTTCGACATGCGTTTGACGAACAATTCACCGATGAAATAGAAGGCCAGCATGATCCCGAACCCGGCTGCGCCACCCAGCAGCGTGGATGTAATTCCGTAGGGGATGGATTGTTTACCACGCAGGAAAATACCGATCCCCAGCCCCAGGACGGCGCCTGCAATACTGACAGGATGCAAGATCAACCGGTGCTCCAGGTCAATCACCAGGACGACCGCCAGGTAAACCAGCAGGATGAAAGCCAGCGGGAAGGGCAGCGTTTGACCGGGGAAAATCCAGATCAAGACCGGCGCCACGGTCATCACAGCCTGGACGATCAATGTCCGCGGGCCGCGTCGTTTTCCGCAGTTCGTGCAGTTGCGAAAGAGCAGGTGGTCGGCCCACCCAAACGTTGTCTGACACGCCGGGCAAACTGGATGGTTGAATTTACGAGAGAAGGGCAGCACATCGGCCAGGGTGTTGACCAGCCAGCCGGAAAGCCAACCGAGAATTAAGGGGATAACGAGCATGAAGTCCATATCCTGATTATAGCCCGCTTTGAGCAGGTTTGTTTTTCAGATTTATCAGCGGCGCCCAGCCATATAATTCGTTTTCAGCAGATACTTGGCGGAAAAGTAAAATTACCTTACAATCCTGGTGCGCTTAGTTGCGCAGGAGGTTCCCGTGGAAAAATTCATCATCGAAGGTGGAATTCCCTTGAAGGGTGAAGTGACGCCGGCAGGTAACAAAAATGCAGCCCTTCCTATTCTGGCCGCAACACTATTGACGGATGAGCCGGTCATCTTGCACAACCTGCCCGATATCCGTGACGTACGCGACATGCGTCAACTGGTTGCCAGTCTGGGGGTAAAAATGGAAGACTTGGGAAACAACTCCTTGCGCATCACCGCCCAGACCGTCCGTCCGGCTGACCTCGACCCGGACCTGTGTGCCCGCATCCGCGCTTCCATCCTGCTGGTTGGACCGATGCTGGCCCGCTCCTGCGAAGTTCATCTCCCGCCCCCTGGCGGCGACGTGATTGGCCGCCGGCGCGTAGACACGCACCTCCTTGCCCTTAGAGCCCTCGGCGCGGACATACATTATCGCCGGTCATTCGACTTCAAGGCCAAACAATTGAAAGGCGCCAACATCCTGCTGGACGAGGCTTCCGTCACTGGTACGGAAAATGTCATCATGGCAGCCGTCACTGCCAAAGGGACGACCGTGATTCGCAACGCGGCCTCCGAGCCGCACGTGCAGGAACTCTGTCAGATGCTGATTACCCTCGGAGCGCGCATCGCAGGCATTGGGTCCAATACGCTGACGATTGAGGGAGTGGAGAAACTGCACGGCGGTGAGTTTGCCATAGGACCGGATTATCTCGAAGTCATCAGTTTCATCGGCGCGGCGGTGGTGACGCGCGGCGAATTGCGCATCCGCAAGGCTGGTCCGCAATACCTCGACATGATTCGCATGGTTTTCCGTCGCCTGGGCGTTGATTGGAGTGTGGAGGGCGAGGATATCCTCGTCCCGTCAAAACAGCGTCTCAAGGTTGAAGCCGACCTGGGCGGAGCCATCCCGGAGATCAAGACCAATATCTGGCCTGCCTTTCCCACCGATTTAATGAGCATCGCAATTGTGGTCGCCACACAGTCGCGCGGCAGTATCCTGTTCCATAACTGGATGTTCGAGGGGCGGATGTATTTCACCGACAAACTCAAAGGTATGGGTGCCCAGATTATCCTGTGCGATCCGCACCGCTGTATCGTCAACGGACCTACCAGACTCTACGGCGAAAAACTCGAAAGTCCCGACATCCGCGCCGGTATGGCGATGCTCCTGGCCGCTCTGGCCGCCGACGGCAAATCCACCATCCGCAACGTCGGGCAGATTGACCGGGGTTACGAGCGCGTGGATGAGAAATTGCGCTCCCTGGGTGCGAACATCGAACGAGTGACAGAGAAGTGAATTTCCATAAATAATCCCGAAGGCTTTGTGGCACAAACCAAAAAAGAGACGCTTTCAAAAAGCGTCTCTTTTGCAATTTGGATGATAACCGGTTACAGCTTCGGTTGGGCTGTCACTTCCATGAACTGCGTAACAGCCTCGCGCAGCATCCGCTCTGGCAACGCGCCCACCTGACGGTGTATGATTTTACCGCCGAAAATGAACAGCATGGTCGGGATACCCTGCACGCCGTACTGGGTCGCCCACTGCGGATTCTCGTCCGTATTGACCTTGGCCACGACAAGCTTGTTACCAATTTCCTTTGCAATTTTGTCTAGCATCGGGCCGACCACCTTGCACGGGCCGCACCAGGGCGCCCAGAAATCGACAATAACTGGCAGGGGGTTCTGCAGGACGGCTTTTTCAAAAGCCGCATCGGTTACATGAATTGGTTCACTCATTTTTCCTCTTTTATTAGGCGGTTTCACCGGGTTTTAGAATATGATATTCGGATGTAATCTTGGATGATTTACCAAGCATAATCCCAACCGAGCAGTATTTATCTTCCGAGAGATCAATGGCCTGTTCTACATCCTTAGGCCTGATACTCTTCCCCCAAATAAGGTATGTAATGTGAATGTGGGTCCATATCTTCGGGTAATCATCGGCACGTTTACCGCTTACCCGCACCTGCATATCAGTCAGATCGGTGCGTTTCTTTTGCAGAATGGATAGAATATCTTCGCCGGTGCATCCGGCGACGGCAACCAGCAATAATTGCATTGGACCGACCCCCGGCTTCCCGTTCAGTGTGCCCATTTGGACCGTTCCGCCGAGAGCGTTCTGGCCGACAAAGGTCATTTCGCCTTTCCAGGTTGCAGCGATTTCAGTCAAATCTTCGCTCATTAATCCTCCGGCTCCATGTTGTCGCGAGTATATCATGAAACATTTGTGGCTCTGATTAATAGATGCATACCGATTGAAAAAGTTACATAAGGAAGGTGTTCCTTAATTTGGAGTAGGTGGTGCACCTGCGATACATATACTGTGTACCGCCTGGGAAAACAGCAATTCTCATTATGTCATTGCGATATCATCCCCTTTGGGGACATCGTCCCCTGTTCTTGGGGAGGAGCGTTCTTTGCCCGACGACATCGTACCCGCCGACATCGTCCCGGTGTTCTTCTGGGAAGGTCCCCGCGCAGTACCCGCCAAAGGTCTCCGAAGGAGGCAGGGTGAAGGGGGAAGGGTAAGCGATCTCCTCCCGCGCCGCCTTGTCCCCCCGTTTCTGATCTTTGCAGGGTACTGTTTACTTGCAGTACAGGGTACTGTGTACTTGCAGTATAATCTTCCGATATGCCTGACCTTTTCTCGCGTTGGAAAACCGGACTCTCTCGCAGCAGCAAAGCCACCTTCGGGCGGCTGGCCAGTCTGTTTGGCGCAACGGAAATTAACAACCAGACCTGGGAAGAACTCGAGAGTCTGCTCATCCAGGCTGACCTGGGACTGGAGACGACCGAGTCGGTGCTCGACTCACTCCGCACCGTTGTGCGGACCCGGGGACTGACCCGCGCCGCCGAACTCCAGTCCTTTCTGGAAGTTGAACTGCGCCTCCGGCTCGATGCGCCTCCCGGATTGGATTTTTCATCCAGGCCGACGATCATCCTGCTGGTTGGCGTGAATGGTTCCGGCAAGACCACCACGGCTGCCAAACTGGGCCGCCGCTTTGCTGACGAAGGGAAACGCGTCCTGCTCGTTGCAGCCGACACCTTCCGCGCCGCAGCCGTAGACCAATTACAGGTCTGGGCCGAACGGCTGGAATTGCCCATAGTGTCCGGGCAGATGGGCTCCGATCCCGGAGCGGTGGTTTACGACGGCATCCAGTCGGCAGTCTCCAAGGGCTATGACCTGGTACTGGTAGACACGGCAGGTCGTCTGCACACCCGTTACAATTTGATGGAAGAACTCAAGAAAGTGCAGCGCGTGGCCGGAAAGGCGCTCACGGGCGCTCCGCACGCCGTCTGGTTGGTGCTGGATGCAACCACCGGGCAAAATGCACTGGTACAGGCGCGCGCCTTCAAGGAAGCTGTCAACGTGTCTGGTGTTATTCTGGCGAAACTGGATTCGTCGGCACGCGGCGGCATGGCCTTTGCCATTCAACGGGAACTTGGCTTGCCAATCATATATGCCGGCCTGGGCGAGAAGGCTGATGATCTGACCCCTTTTGACCCGGATGCGTTCGTAAAAGGGATTCTCGGTGCATAGTGGCTCTTTGGGAATTCCTGGGATAGAGGGAAAGATATGATAGTGTTGGACGGGCGAAGCCCGCCTAACTCCCCCATATTTGCCCAATCGCCACGGCGATCACCGGAGAACCTGCATAATTTAGAAAAACGAGTCGAAAGGATAATAACATGCAAGATTTACTCAATCGATTGCAGACCGCGGGAGATGTACTTCGCCAGTTAATGGTGCGTCTTTGACTTGCCTGCTAAAGAATCTCAACTTACCGAGCTCGAAAAAGAGATCAGTGCTCCGAACTTTTGGAGCGATCCCACTCATGCCCAGCAGGTGAGCAAGACTGCCGCGGGGCTGCGCGAGCAGGTGGACGACTGGCGCAGCTTTGAGCGACGTTTGAAAGACGCAGCCGAATTGGCTGGTCTGGACGACGAATCCTTGCGCGCGGACCTGGACACTGAAATCTCCGCCCTGGAAAACAAACTGGAGAAACGCTCCTTTACAGCGATGCTTTCTGGACCCTATGATGCCGACGATGCCCTGCTCGCCATCCATGCTGGAGCAGGGGGCACCGACTCGCAGGATTGGGCTGCCATGCTCATGCGGATGTACCTGCGCTGGGCAGAAAAAAATGGCTACCAAACCGAGGTCCTGGATTCGAGTGAGGGCGAAGAAGCTGGTATAAAATCTGCCACAATCAGTATCAGCGGGAAATATGCTTACGGTTATTTGCGGTCAGAAAAGGGTGTCCATCGGTTGGTGCGCCTTTCGCCTTTTGATGCTGCGCACCGGCGGCATACGTCTTTTACTCTGGTGGAGGTACTGCCTCAGGTCGCGTTCGACAACCCGGAGGTCCCGATTGACCCGGCAGATTTGAAGATAGATGTTTTCCGGTCATCCGGTGCGGGTGGGCAAAATGTTCAAAAGAATGCCACCGCCATACGCATCACCCATCTCCCAAGTGGGATTGTGGTCACCTGTCAGAATGAACGGTCGCAATCACAGAACCGTGAATTTGCCATGCGAATTCTGCGGTCACGCTTGCTGGAGATTAAGAAGGCCGAGAAGGATGAAGAGATTGCCATACTGCGTGGCGAATACACCAAAGCGGAATGGGGCAGCCAGATCCGTTCTTATGTGATCCATCCCTATCAGATGGTTAAAGATCATCGTACTGAGCATGAGACCGGCAACACGCAGGCGGTGCTGGATGGCAACCTGGAAGAGTTCATGGAAGCGTATTTGCGTCAGGGCAGATAATTGTAAAATCAGGCTTGACGCTCGTGGGCTTCGCCGATATAATCAGCCCGCTTAACCGGAATCATATAAAGGAGTAAGGAATGCCCCCTCAACCAAAGCGTAAACTGTCGAAAGGCCGCCGCGATCGCCGCCGCGCCCATGACGCACTGGAAGCTCCCAACCTGGTAGCCTGCACCAATTGCGGAACGATGATCCTGTCACACATTGTTTGCCCGAATTGCGGTTTTTATAAAGGCCGTGAAGTAATCGAGGTTAAGAAAGAAAAAAAGAAGAAGTAAAGAGCAAACGGGCCGTGAATTCCACGACCCGTCAGTTTTTTTACTTCTTGTATAAATACGTGAACTTTGAACGATCATCACACAAGGATTGATATCAATATGGGTTCACAGCGCAGCATCCCTTGCAGGCGCACCACTGAAGAACGGGCATGTTCCCTAACCACGGTGGTCCTGTCCGTTGACCAAGTCTTTTAGTCACCCTGTACCATACTCATAAAATTCAAGGATTTTAGCTGATTCAATATCGGATTAAAAACTCCGAGTTCAAGAACCCGGAGTTTTTCGCAATTATTCGATTGGGCGGGCAAGGCTAATCAGGGGCAAAGATGAGCACCATTTATCAGAACAATAACATCACCGCTTTCACCGCCTTGATGGCTATATTTTTCTCCTGGATGCGCAGCGCAAAGTTCAGAAGCAGTGTGATATACGGTTTGACTGGTGTGGGTGGGTACTGGGGTTACACTAACAACCCCACCACCGCCAACCCCGGGTAAATTGCTATTTATCTTGCTGAACACATTTCCGATGGTGGGACCGAGTATCAAGAGGACAGCAATGACCACGATGGAGACCAGGACTAAGATGAGGGCATATTCAACCAGTCCCTGGCCTTTTTCTGTAGTTCTATACATATGAGTTCACTCCTAATAATGAAACCGGAAAAATTAATATCAATAGTAATTATCATATAATAGAATATTATACCGTTTTTTGTATGAAGTCAATTATGTATAGATTACATTTTTGTAAGTTACCGGGTCGATTTTTAAAACCTGAAGTTCTTCATCGTTGCGCAACTGAGAATGACATAGCCATACCACGCAGGCAGCCATCCCTGAAAGAGGGGCGTAGCCGTAACGGTGCGTGCGGGGTGGGGAGGTGGGTTTGAGAGAAGGGAATGAGCCCTCCGCTGAGCTCCGGTGGTGATATGAGCATCGTCCAACCGGAGGGAGGTGAGCGCCAAGAATGGGAATTACAGGCAGGACGGTGTACTGTCTCTATAGGATGCTTACCCTTCACCTGCAGGTCATGCGAGGGTACGATTGCGTCCAGCAGGTTCATGCTACCCGTCGGATCGTAATAATACCTGCGAGGTTCGCCAAGTTGCGGGGGTTTGTCAGGGTTGCATTGTCCGATGGCTTCGATAATCCGTTCGTTCATGACCGCTTCTTTAGAATATATCAATATTTCGAAAAAGATGTGACACCTGATTACGCAGCAGGAAGGACATCTCAATTATAATTGCATTATAGTACTGGCATTTGTTCGTCCAAGATAAGTGATTGGAATTTTGCCATATGGATAGGAGAAATTCATGAGTCTGAGTCAAGTCGCAAGTTCGATTCCCGCCTCGCCGACCATTGCGTTGAACGAGGAAGCTCGGCTCTTGCGCGAAAAAGGAGAGCCGGTTATTCATCTGGGCATCGGTGAACCAAAGAATAAGACCCCCATTACAGCCATCCTGAGTTCGGCGGCCAAGTTGGCCAGCGGGGACGTTAAATATGTGCCAACGGATGGGACGCCCTCCCTCAAGAAGGCTATTGTCCGTTATAGCGAAGAGAATTACGACCGGGTAGTTGCCCCGCAGAATATCATTGTCTCGGACGGAGCCAAGCAGTCGCTTTTTAACATTCTCTTTACTTTATGTAATCCGCAAGATGAAGTTATTGTCATCGCTCCATACTGGGTGAGTTATCCGGAGATGATCAAGATGATAGGGGCCATCCCGGTCATCGTAACGCCCGAGGACGGTTCTTTTGTGCCGGGCTTCAACGAGATTGAACGGGTGGTTGGTTCTTATACCAAGGCTATCATTGTCAACAGCCCGAATAATCCATCGGGGTTGATCTATCCTGAAGACTTGATCAGCAAAATCGTGGACTTATGCGAGCGCAAAGGCATCTACATGATTTGCGACGACATTTACCACAAACTGGTTTTCGATGGCAAAGTGGCTGTGCCGGCCTGCAAATACACCCAGAAAGACGTGGAAAACTCGAAGGTCATCCTGGTAAATGGTGTAGCCAAACTCTATGGCATGACAGGATTTCGCGTTGGCTGGGTTATAGCGCCGAAGAAATTGGTCGAAATCATGACCAACGTCCAGTCACAGACAACCACCTGCGTGTCGCCGGTGATGCAGGCCGCAGCCGAAGGCGCGTTGACCGGGATGCAGTCCATTGTCGAGTCACTGCGTCTATCCATCCAGAACAATCGCGATGTGCTGATGCAGGAATTGCACTCGTTTACCGATGTGCAGTGCGTCAAGCCACAAGGCACGTTCTATGCACTGCCTGATTTCAAGGCCTATTGTCGCAACAGCGTCGCCAAGAATTCGGTTGAACTCTGCCAGTTCCTTCTCAAGAAGGCACTGGTGGTAACTGTACCGGGCAAGGAATTTGGCATGGAAGGCCATCTGCGCCTGAGTTATGCCGGGACGGTCAAGGAGCTAATCGAAGGTATCGAGCGTATGAAGTGGGCGCTCGACCCGAATGCCCCCAGCGAAATTTACATCGGCGATCGGAAACTGGTGAGGGACTGGCTATAGAACTTAACCCGCGGTTCCTTCCTTACAGGGAAGGGGAGTGATGGAGAGTGAGTAATGAATAATATTTTGAATATTAAAACTCCCGCCGAAGGACAGGCCGCGGCCATCCGTGCCGACTACGGTTTGGAGTATCTCGGATTGAGCAACCTGCACAAAGTTTACTGGAATCTGCCAACCGAAGCCTTGTACGAAGAAGTGATTTTTCGCGGCGAGGCCAGTATCTCGCATCAAGGACCAATCGTGGTTAACACCGGCAAGCACACTGCCCGGGCAGCCAGCGACAAGTTCGTGGTCCGCGAGGCCACAACCGAGGAATATATATGGTGGGGTCAATATAATCGGCCGTTCAGTCCGGAGCAGTTTGACGAACTGTTCGCCCGTCTCCAGGGCTATTTGCAGGGGCGCGATATCTTCGTCCAGGATTGCTATGGCGGCGCAGACCCCGATTACCGCTTGCCGGTACGTGTTATTACTGAGGCAGCCTGGCACAGCCTTTTTGCTCGCAACATGTTCATAAAACCGGAGACAATGGAAGAGTACCGCCGATTTGCGCCGGAATTTACTGTCATTTCGGTTCCTGGCTTCAAAGCTTTTCCGCAGATTGACCAGACTCCCACCGAAACCTTCATCGTGCTCAACTTCGCCCAGAAGCTATGCATCATCGGCAACACTGGCTATGGCGGCGAGATCAAGAAATCGGTCTTCACCCTGTTGAACTACCTGTTGCCATTGCGGGATGGCGTGATGACCATGCACTGCTCAGCCAATGTGGGCAAAGATGGCGATGTGGCACTTTTCTTCGGCCTTTCAGGGACGGGGAAAACGACCCTTTCCGCGGACCCGAACCGGGGTCTGATTGGCGATGACGAACACGGCTGGTCTGACACTGGTGTGTTCAATTTTGAGGACGGCTGTTATGCCAAGGTAATCGAACTCTCACCGACTGCCGAACCGCAGATTTATGCCTGCACTCAGCGCTTCGGGACGGTGCTCGAAAATGTCGTTTATGACCCGGTGACCCGTTCCATCGACCTGGATGATTCTTCTTTTACCGAGAATACGCGCGCTGCTTATCCGCTGACCTTTATCGAGAACGCCATCCCCGAAAAGCGCGGCGGGCATCCCAAAAACATTATTTTCCTGACGTGTGACGCCTCTGGTGTAATGCCCCCGATTGCGCGCCTGACCGTCGAACAGGCCATGTACCATTTTATCTCCGGCTACACCTCCAAGATCGCCGGCACGGAAGTCGGCTTACGAGATGAACCGGAAATCACCTTCAGCGCCTGCTTTGGGGGTCCGTTCATGGTTCACAAACCGGCTTACTATGCCGAACTCCTGCGTCGCAAGATTGAACGTTATGGAGTCAAATGCTGGCTGGTTAATACCGGCTGGGTGGGCGGACCGTATGGCATTGGCAAACGCATCAGCATCCGCCACACTCGCAACTTGCTCACTGCTGTCCTGAACGGTGCACTGGAAAAAGTGGAATTCTATACAGATCCGGTGTTCGGCTTTGAAGTTCCGAAAACTTGCCCGGAAGTACCCGAAGATGTAATGTACCCCTCCCGTTCCTGGCAGAAAGAGACCGAATACTGGAAGAAGTACAAGCAACTGGCATCCCGTTTTATTGATAATATGAAGAAGTTTGAAACAGACACGCCGAAGGAAGTGATTGCGGCGGGACCGAAAATCTGAACGGATTAACCCCCATCTCATCTGAAAAGGTGGGGGTTTTATTCTGGAAAAATGACCTGGTCGTTTCAGACTCTGGTCCTGCTGGATTAAAGTGCCCGGTCCAGCATCAGGCCAAGGACGGCAATCACCAACCCGATGTGCAGGAGTAATATACACTCCCTTACCCAGCCAGCCGGGAAAAATTGTAAAACGAAATTTGCAGTAATCAGGAACATCCCTAGGAGCGGCAGGAGTCCTTTGCGCGGGGCGAGGAAAGCGGAGGGTTAATCAATCTTTTTATTCAGCCACTGGAACATCACCTTCCTCCTTTTCTTTCCCGCCCGGCTTTACCTGCCAGGGTTTGAACTGGGCCACAAGCCGTCCTGGTATGCGTCCCTGCATCAGCACACCTTTCCGTCCGTGTTCCAGGCGTTCAACCTGACCGAATTCGTGGAAAAGCGAGATAAGTTGTCCCTGCTGATAGGGCAGACGGACCAGAATGGGGGTAAAGGTTTCGAACAGCGTACTGCGGAGCATGCCGAGCAGGTCACCGATCCCTTCACCGCTGCGGGCGGAAATGGCGACAGCCTGCGGGAAATGCTCCACCGCACTGCGGGCGGCTGCCGGGTCCGATAAGCGGTCTATCTTGTTCAGGACCGTGATGACCGGAACGTGTTCCGCTTCGATTTTCTCCAGCGTCTCGTGGACAGCTTCGGCCTGGTTCATGGCGTTCGGGTGCGAAATATCCACCACATGCAATAGCAAGTCTGCTTCTGCAATTTCCTCCAATGTGGCGCGGAAGGCGGCCACCAGCGTGGTGGGGAGTTTTTGGATGAAGCCGACGGTATCGGTAAATAGCGCCTGATAACCGCCAGAAAGTTCGACATGGCGGGTAGTCGGATCAAGCGTGGCAAACAACTGGTCGGCTACGTAAATATCCGATTTTGCCAACCTGTTGAGCAGAGTGGATTTCCCGGCGTTGGTGTAGCCGACGAGTACCACGGCCGGGATACGGCTGCGTTTGCGTTGGACGCGGTGGAGCTTGCGGCGGGCGCGCACTTTTTCAAGCTCATCCTTGAGATGGGCGATCTCATGCCGAACGGCGCGCCGGTCCACTTCCAACTGGGTTTCACCGGGACCGCGCAGACCCACACCGCCTACTGAGCCGGAACGTCCGGCGCCGCCGCCTGCCTGCCGGGCCAGGTGCGTCCACTGGCCGGTCAAGCGCGGCAGAAAATACTCGGACTGTGCCAGTTTGACCTGCAACTGGCCCTCGCTGGTATGAGCGTGCTGGGCGAAAATATCCAGAATGACCGCTGTCCGGTCGAGGATGCGCACGTTTTCGCCGATGTGCTTTTCGAGCTCGCGCTGATGACGCGGAGAGAGTTCGTTGTCGAAGACAATCACTTGGGCCAGGGAATCCTCGGCCAAGGCCTTGAGCTCCTCCACCTTCCCGGAACCGATAAATGTCTCCGGGTTGGGACGGTCCATTTTCTGGGTCAGTTCACCAACTACTTCCAGCCCGGCGGTATCGCATAACAGGGAAAGTTCAGTGAGAGAATCTTCGAGCGTCAGAAGATGATCCTGCCCGTACACTTCCACGCCAACCAGAAAGGCGCGTTCACGCGGAGGGGTGGTCGGTGTGGAGTTTTTCTTTGGCATTTACTGCTCCTTCCAAAAATTTCTGAATTGAAGCGGCTAAAAAAAACGACTATTTAGGTACAAGTATTTACGTGGTAGTCCCGGTTCCAGTACGGGACGCAGTACTCTGTAGCAAGCTCCGTTCGTTGGAAGGTTGGTCACAATTTTAACCGCAAAGCGACAGAGAACGCGGACGACTTTGAATCTCTCTCGCGGACTTTTCTCTTTGCTGCGCAGGTTTCAATTGTGAATTATTGATCGGTTTTGGTTTCAACACCAAACAACTTCGCGAATTTGGGGTCTGGCGGTTCGGTGCGAATAGGCAGCAAATGGGAAAGGCTGGTTGTAATTTTGACAATCTATTTTTGCGATTCAATCCATGCCCACATCGTCTCGCCCACGGCTTGCAGGCTTTTTGCAGAGACCTTATCCGCAGTGTCGGCAGAAGTATGCCAGTAGGGGTAATCAAAATCAATAATATCTACTGCCGGGATGCCTGCCTCCAGAAACGGGGTGTGATCATCAATCATATCGTATTTTGGAGTAGCAATGAAAAAATTCTCATACCCCAACGCGGCGGCCTGCGCCCATATTTCCGCCGTTAGTGCTGCGTCCGAATTACGTTCGATGAAAAGATTCAAATCTGCGTCACCGACCATATCCACAATGATGACAGCTTGCGGTTTTTCCGTCAGTGCGGCTACAAATGCCCGCGAACCCATGATCCATTGCCGGTTATCCAGCCCGCCATTATCTTCAGCGTCAAAAAAGACCAGCCAGACCGGGACACTGTCAGATGGGAGCGTACGAGCCAGTTCCAGCAGAACGGACACGCCCGAAGCCCCATCGTTGGCCCCAGGCACCGGACTGCTGCGTCCCGGCCCTGGGTCCTGGTCTGCCAGGAGACGGCTATCATAGTGCGCTCCGACGACGATGCGCGGGGTGACCTCCGAGCGGGATGCGGTAATGTTTTGAACAGAAAATCCATCCCATTCAGTTGTCTGAATTTGAACTTTCCAGCCAGCCTTTTCCAATTCCTGCTGGATATAGGCGACGGTCCTAGCGTGGGCAAAGCTCCCCGGCGTGCGCGCACCGAGAGTTACCTGGGCAAGCACATCCTGATATGCCCGTTGACCGTCAAAGTGGGTGGCAGGCTGGAGCGAATTGTAGACCAGCCAGCCCGAAAGTCCGATTAGAAGTATTCCCAAGCATGAAAAGATAAAAATCTTCAATCTTCGTGTAGTCATTACAAAGCACTCGTTTCCGCCAGAAAACTTTCCAGGCTGGCTTGTGCCCGCTCAGCAAAGAGGAGTGAACGTTCACTTTTATCCATTCGGCGGTTGAAGTCATGCGGAGGCAGGATGCCGAAGTTGGCTTTCATCGGCTGGAAATCTATCAAGTCCGCGTGGGTGATGTAATGGCACAAAGCGCCAAGCATGGTCGTTTCTGGGAGGGTGAGAGGCTGCTTCCCGTGGAAGAGGCGCGCAGCGTTCAACCCTGCCAGCAGACCGGTACCAATATTGCCCATATAGCCTTCCACGCCGGTAATTTGACCGGCAAAAAACAAATCGGTACGAGTACGGAATTGGAGAGTAGGGAGCAGGGCTTTCGGAGCAGCGATGAAGGTGTTGCGATGCATTTGCCCGTACCGGACGAATTCAGCCTTTTCCAATCCCGGGATCAAGCGAAAGACTTGTTTCTGTTCGGGGTAGGTAAGGTTGGTCTGGAAACCTACTAAATTGTAGTTGCTCCCCGCAAGATTATCCTGGCGCAATTGAACGAGAGCGTATGGCCATCGCCCGGTGCGCGGATTGGTTAACCCGGCTGGCCGCATTGGGCCGAAGGTCAGGGCCTGCCGGCTGCGCTGGGCGATAATTTCCACCGGCAAACAGCCCTCGAAGAATTTTTGTGCCCCGGCTTTCAC
>JADGQD010000032.1 GCA_017882065.1 Anaerolineales bacterium
CCGGCGACTGAGAACATAGGAGCATAACCATGTGCGGAAGATTTGCCTTAACTGTTGACCCGGCCGATTTACAGGATGCCTTCCCTGAATTTAAATTCCCGGCGCAGGGTGCCCCGCGCTACAATATCGCCCCCAGCCAGCCCATCCTGGGCCTGCCGAACGACGGGACAAACCAGGCCGATTTCTTCGTCTGGGGTCTCATCCCCTCCTGGGCCAAAGACCCGTCCATCGGAAACCGGATGATCAACGCCCGCGCTGAGACATTGGCCGAGAAACCAGCCTTCAGGTCTGCTTATAAATATCACCGCTGTCTCATCTTCGCGGATGGTTTCTTCGAATGGCAGGCGCGGCCGGGGTCGAAGTCCAAGGTCCCGCACTTCATCCGGCTGAAATCAGGAGCTCCGTTCGCCTTTGCCGGGCTGTGGGAACACTGGGAGCCGGCAGACGGGTCCGAGGTCCGCTCCGCAGCGATCATCACCACCGAGCCAAACGAGTTGATGGCATCCATCCATAACCGGATGCCTGTCATTCTGCAACCAGACACCTTCTCACAATGGCTCGATTCTGCACCGCAGTCGCCCAACCGCCTCCAAAACCTGCTCGTCCCCTACCCCGCCGGGGAAATGGAGGCCTTTCCTGTCTCAACGCTGGTCAATAGCCCCGGCAACGACCGGGCAGAGTGTGTTGTCCCGGCATAATCCCTTGACAATAATCTCCTAATCTTCCTTTAATGCCTCGCTTGACGGTCATTTGGCGGCATGTTATGATGACGCACTATGGACAACAAGCCTTTGCAGGAATTTCCTCAGCAGAACGAGGAAAAACAGGGGGAAACATCTGAACAGCGGCCCAGTCTAGTCACAAGGTGGATGGAACGTCTGGCCCATCTCGGGTTGGGCGAGGTAACGTTACGCATCGGGACGAACGTACTGGCCGTCCTGCTGGTTGTGACAGTCGTCTGGCTGCTCCAGCGGGCGAATCTTGGCGGGACCTCAAACCTGCCTGCCACTTCCAATCTTACCCCGCTACCCACGCTGCCAGTCTCGCAACTGCCAGTGGAAATAGCGTTTGCCCTGGACGGGATCCCGCGTCAGGCAGAACTGCATACGACCATCCCAAGCCGGCCGCGCATGGACGTGGTTAAGTACACCGTCCAGCAGGGTGATTCCATCTTTGTTATCGCCGATAAATACGGGCTAAAACCAACTACGATCCTGTTTGGCAACTATGAAACTCTCAAGGATTCACCTGATTACCTGAAGACAGGCCAGGAACTCAATATCCTGCCCGTCGACGGGACATACTATGAGTGGCAGGGCGTCGAAAATCTGACCAAAGTGGCAGAAGTCTTCGGCGTTGACGCAGAGAGCATTGTCAATTTTCCTGGCAACCACCTCGACCCGGATACCATCGGCGACTTGAGCCATCCGAATATTGTGGCCGGCGCCTGGCTGATTGTCCCTGGAGGGAGGCGTGAATTCACCTCGTGGACAGCACCGGCGCAACTTGTGCAATCAAACCCGTCGGTCCATGTCTGGGGAGAGAATGTGTGCGGCGGTATAAGTTATGTTCAAAAAGGTTATGGCTCGTTCATTTACCCCACCACCGAGCACTGGCTCTCAGGAACACCCTATCGACCGGATATAAGGCACTTCGCAGTTGACTTTGCCGGTGCGCAAGGGAATGGCGTCTTCGCCGCAGATGCGGGTACAGTCGTGTATTCCGGCTGGATTAACGGGGGATATGGAAACCTGGTCATCATAGACCATGGCAACGGATGGCAGTCGCTTTACGCTCACTTGAGTTCGATCAATGTTTCATGCGCCCAAAATGTGGGGCAAGGGGATTTGATTGGATTGATTGGCATGACCGGTGGTACCTCCACTGGCCCGCACCTGCATTTCGAATTGTTTAATACTACACTCGGAAAAGTGAATCCTCTTGACTATTTACCCGCGCCGTAAGAATCCTTGCAAAAGCCTGTGACCTCGACTATAATCCCGCTCACCTCGGGCGCGTAGCTCAGCCGGTTAGAGCGCATCACTCACATTGATGAGGTCGGGGGTTCGAGTCCCTTCGCGCCCACCAAAAGACCACCCACAGCGGTGGTCTTTCCTATTGATGCCTCCGAATGGGGATGGTAAGGTCGGGGGTCCCCAAAGGGGATGCTATTCGAGCCCCTTCGCACCCACAAGACCGCCGTGAAGGCGGTCTTTAATATTAATAATGGATTACACCTGATTATGCTTGTCAAGCAGATGAAAACCCCAACGGTTTAGCTTGTATTTAGAAAAAGGGTTTAGCAATTAAAATAAACTCAGCGGCATCGGCGGAACCGCTGTTCGCTTCATATTAGACGAAAATAGAATACCAGGTCTCTCGTTACCTTACATTATCCAGCGATAAACCGAACGGACAGACTGGAACAACAGGACGGTGATCAGGGCGGCTGCCGGTAGGGACAGCAGCTCCCAAACGAGTCCATTCGAAAGCGAGCTGCCCCAGACCAGCAGCCCGAGCGGGAGGCCGACAGCGACCAGCCCGGTCAAGGCGCCCTGGATATCCTGGCGGGGAACATTCTCCTCAGCCAGACCGGGTGTCAACAGGATGCGCGCCCGGGCATGGTCAAGGATGTCGCGGGCGGTCCCCAGGGTGGCGCTGGCTGCCAGGAACGGGAGCAGGGCTGCAGCCAGCCAGCCAAAGGGCGAGGGCGGCGAGACCAGAGCCAGAGCCAGCCAGCCCAGCAGGAGCCCCAGACCGCAGGCCGGACCCAATTGGGCCAGCACCAGGCCGGAGGTGGGCAGCGGCAGCGAGCGCAGCAGCCACCAGCGCGCCAGGTCGCTGCGCAGGCGGCCGGTTGCCAGTTCTCCCAACGACACCGCCCATATTCCGCCGATGATCACCTTTACCAGCCAGCCGGGTGCGAGAAAAATCCCCAGGCCCAGGATGAAGACCCACGCCCAGCGCAGCACCTGGCCGAGGCGCAGGGAGCGCCACGACTGGACCAGGTCCTTCCAGGCCAGCATCCAGGCGCCACTCCGCACCGGCAGCCGGCTGGGGGGACGAGTGGACTTCATTCGGCTCTGGCGCTTGAGCATCCCGGCCAGTTCGAAGTTAAACGCACCCTGATGCAAGCGGATGACCGATTGCAGGCGGGTCTCCTCGGCCGCGCGGCCCAGGTGCATCCGGCCGACCCAGACCAGCAGAACGGCCATGCCCAAGGCCAGGGCAAGCAGCCCCAGACCAGCCCGGGCAAGCCAGGCGGAGGGGGAGAGCACTTCACCAAAGGCGGCCTGCAGGGGGAAGGTCAGGGGGGCCAGGACAACCGCCCTCCAGGCAGGAAGGAAAAGGGCGGGCAGCAGTGCCAGGCCGGGGAGCAGGACGGTCAGGCGAAGCCAGGGCAGCCGCCCGGGTGGACGATCACGGCGCAGACGCCAAGCTCCCAACCCCCACAGACCGGCCTGCATTCCCATCTGGAGCGGTAGGACAATTGCCAGGGCGCGCAGGGAGGCGGTGAAATAGGCCGGCAGGTCCAGGATGGTGACCACTGGCGGCAAGGCGGCTTCCGACAGAGCAAAGGAGAGGGTGACCACCCCGGCTGCGAAGAGCAGGCCCGTCCCGAACCAGTCCATCAGGAACCAGGCCACACCCACGCTGCGGCGGCGGACCGGGGCCTGGCAAAGCAGGAACGCATCCGGCTCGCTGAAGACAAAGGGGCTGCGCATGGTTGCTTGACTGAATTGAACCAGCCCCCAGACGGCCAGCGCCCAAGCTCCCAGCAGGACCGCCAGGGCGACTGGGGAGACGGCCGGGGAGGTAACAGAAAGCGTCTCGAACGACCCGGCCAGGGTGTAGCCGAGCAGGGCGAAGATGGCCACAAACCAGGCTATCCAGAATAGGACAAAGTAGACGAAATAGAAACGGTTGGTCAGCGAGCGGTCGCGCACATCGAAGCCCAGCACCACGCACCAATAAGCCAGGCGGGAAAAGGTCCGGCGGCGGAAAAGGATCCAGACCGGGTCCGGGTCAGGCCGCATTCAACAGTCCATTCTTGAGAAAATACACCCGGTCGGCCAGCCCGGTCTTCAGATCCGGGTTGTGGGTCGAGAGCAGGATGGCGGCGCCCCGCCCGCGCAGGTCGGACAGGCGGCGGATGAACAGCCGGGTACTGTCGCCATCCAAGGCCGAGGTGGGTTCGTCCAGCAGAAGCACCTTGAACGGGCGGATGAGAGCGAATAGCAGTCCCAGCTTAAGGCTCATGCCGCGCGAGTAATGGTGGGGCAGCAGGTCGCGCGCCTCCCACAGGTCGAACTCGCGCAACAGGGTCTCCGCCCGGGCTTCGAAACCCTCACCAACATTGTGTGCCAGGGCCAGGAAGCGCAGGTGCTCCCAGGCGGTCAACTCGGCGTAGAAGCGCGGCACATCCGGCATGAATGCCAGGGCCCGTTTAGCCTCAGGTTCGTCCGCGTACAGGTCGTGCCCGTCGACATGGATCTCGCCGGTCGAAGGGCGCATCAGACCGCTTAGGCACAGCATAAGGGTCGATTTGCCGGAGCCGTTCGGCCCTTCCAGAACGGAGATTTCGCCGGCGTTCAAAGCCAGGTCTGTCGGGGCCAGGGCTTGGAAGCTGCCGTACGAGTGACTAAGACCAAAGGCTTGTAAGAGTTGCATAGGAAATCCTGTCTGGAGAAAATGATTACGGGACAAATTGGGAGCGGGATGGATGCTACCAATAAGATTCTCATTCCTCGTCAAAAGTGCTTGTCGAGAAAATCGCGGGGTTTCAGAACTTCAATGTTTTGATATCCTGACACTTTGAGCAGATGTTTGTCACCGCTGACAACGAGATTACTTCCGCTTGCCAGCGCACAGGCAAGAAATTTATCGTCGTCCGGATCGTCACAAACGCGTTCTGGAAGCGGGGGGGCGGAAAAGACAACTGCCTTATGGATTACATATTCAAGCATGGGTTCTAGATCAATTGCTGGATGTTCCTCGACTAGGATCTCTCCCACGCGCCGATATTCGTCCAGAATTTCAGGGGAGATGACCAATTGGATTTTTCCATCCCTCCATGCTTGCAGAATCTGAAATGGTGGCCCACTGAAAAAGACCCCCGAAACAAACACATTTGTGTCGAGAACCACTTTCACCTACGGCCTCGCGCTTTTGATACGGAAATTGGAATTTCCGCACGTTTCAAACCTGCAAGCTTCGCTTGCTGGCGCGCCCGCTGGATGAGGGCGTCGAATGTGTCCATGCCAGGAGCAATAATTGCCTTGAGGATCACTACGTCATCTTCACCCACAACAACAAATTGCGCACCTGCCTTGAGATTCAGTTGTTTTCGGATGGCTTCAGGGATGACAATTTGCCCTTTGGAAGACATGCGAGTGGTAGCAAGAGTATTCATTGGTTTCTCCTTGTTCTTACCAGTAAGATTATAGCACTTCATTCGAGTGTTAGCAATGATTCAAGAAGGAAAGATTTCCGCCATGCCATTCGGTCACCATGAGCGTAACCAGCACAATTCAACCCCAGAGCAGAGTCCATCCTCCTCCCGCTTCTAATAACACCCGACAAGTAGACTGGGCGTTCTTAGGCTATCTGCTTTTTTGTGCGGAAACCAAGTTTTAACTGGTGCGTTCGAGAAGGTTTTTATCGAAAACGCCATACCAGAACCACCCGACGAAATTTTGGAAATCGAATAGTAGCGCATCACTCACATTGATGAGGTCGGGGGTTCGAGTCCCTTCGCGCCCACTAAAACGAGACCCCAAAGGTCTCGTTTTCGCGTCACATTGATGTCCCCGATAGGGGATGGTAAGGTCGGGGGTCCCCAAAGGGGATGCTATTCGAGCCCCTTCGCGCCCACTAAAACGAGACCCCAAAGGTCTCGTTTTCGCGTCACATTGATGTCCCCGTAGTTCGTACAAAATCGCCCCGTAGAAAGTAGAAAAGCGCCTCTGTGTGAGAGGCGCTTTTTACAGGTTCGACAAGCGTTTAAGACATCAGGATTTGTAACCGGCCAGGGTAAATGCGATATTCCAGATCCTGAATTGCGTTCGAGAAAAGTTCCCCGTCCGTGTGAGCCGGTGATGGGGTTTCAAGGTGGATCTTAATCCAGGTCGCTTTCTGCTCGAAAATCCCATCCATCTCTACATAACTTCCGGCATCAGGTTTCATTGCGCGAGGTAATGTGGCCAGCATCGCAAGGCGCGTAGGACGATACCCATATACGAAAGTCAATTTTCCATCGAAAGGATCAGCATGCGGGATCATGTAAAACACCCCCCCCGAACGCGAGCCATTTCCGATCGTCACCAAAGAGACGGGGCCATTGTACTCGCCGTCGTCCCATTTGATGTTCGCTACCCATTTCGGACGATCCATGATTGCCCATACAGCGGCAACCAAATATCGAAGAATACCGCTGATCCCTGTAATCCGGATTTGCTTGGTGGTAACATAGGGTTCAAGACCAGCTGCCGAATTATTGGCGAAGTAGAGGTCGTTGACCTTGCCAATATCCATGCGCTGTGTATTTCCGGTCTTAATGATTTGGGCAGCAGACTGGAGGTCTGTGGGTAAGCTCAAATTGTATGTCAGGTCGTTGGCAGTACCCAACGGCAAGATGCCAAGCGGTCCCAATAAATCCTTTTCAGATTTTGCGGCGTGTGCCAGACCATTTACAACCTCGCCGATCGTCCCGTCACCACCGGCGGCAATGATCGGCGAAAAACCCTGGCGGGCAGCCTGTTCAGCCAGTTCGATAATGTGGCCCGGGCGTTCAGAGATAACCAGTTCGAAGTCCACGCCGGCGGCCTTGAGAGCTGCTTCTGCCTCAGGCCAGCGGGCTTTCGCTTTCCAACGATTCGAATAGGGGTTGAGAATTACTTTAGCTGTCATATACCCTCATTTTACCATTTTTCATTTGCATCAACCCAACCGCAATCAGGATCAAAGCACACCCCACCAGTTGCACTGGAAGAAGCATCTCATGCAAGAATAACCAGCCAAACAGAGCCGCGAAGACCGCTTCGAGGCTGAGGATCAAGGCCGCGTCGTTGGGCGGGGTATGCTTCTGGGCAATCACCTGGAACGTGAATCCCAGGGCAATCGAAAAAACTGCTGTATAGAGAACCGCGGGCATGACAAACAGCATGTCGGCCCGATTGGGATGTTCGATAAATGCACCAGTGAAGAGGTTCAACACTCCGCAGAAGACAAACTGTCCCAGGGCGAACGGGAGCGGGGCAATCCGTCCCTGGGCCTTTGCAACGACGATCACGTGCATGGCCCAAAAAAACGAGCCGGCGAACATCAGCACATCTCCAGGCTGGACCCGGATACTACCGCCGGTACTGAGCAGGAATCCACCCCCAATCGCCAGCGGGATGGCGACGCCCATCAACGGAGAAGGCCGCTCGCGCCAGAAGATCCACAGCACAAATGGAACAATGACCACATACAGGCTGGTGATAAACCCGGCGTTTCCGGCAGTTGTCGTAACCAACCCGGCCTGCTGAAAGGCAATGGCAGCATACAACGCAAATCCAGCCAGAGCGACAAAAACCAGGTTGGAACGATTGAATGCTCCCCTGAGTTTTGTCAGCGGAAATAGGAGGAGGCCTCCCAGCAGGAAACGGGAACCATTTAGCAGGAAAATAGTGTGATGCCCCGCAGCAATACGCATAACGACAAAAGCACTCCCCCATATCACCGTAACGAGGAATAATTGAAGGTCAGCTTTGAGGCGCATAGAGAATAATCCGGGGCGGATTTTCGTCCGCCCCAACCGGTTACTCCCCGTTTTCTTTCCAGGCTGACGCTTTGTCCAGAGCGGATTTTTCAGCTGGTGGTAGCCGAACATCCATTGCGCCGAGATTATCCTTCAATTGCTCGACCGAATTTGCTCCAATAATCGGGCTGGCAATAAGCGGGTCAGCCAGAAGCCAGGCTAAAGCAATCTGCGAGATGCTGGCCTGTTTCTCTTTCGCCAGCGCATCCATCTGGTCGAGTAAGGCCCAGTTGCGCTCGTTGAAATAGCGTTTCGCGCCACCGGCACGTGCGGTAATTGGGACCAGGTTGCGGCGGTATTTTCCGGTCAGGAAACCTCCTGCCAGCGGGCTGTAGGGGATGACACCAAGACGATATGTTTTACAGACCGCGGCCAGTTCGCGCTCGAACTCGTCGCGATGGACCAGGTTATAGTGCGGCTGGAGGCTGTCGTAACGGGACAGGCTGTTCCGGTCCGAGGTCCAGAGCGCCTGCATAAGTTCCCACGCAGAATAGTTGGAGGCGCCCACGTAGCGGACTTTACCTTGCTTGACCAGTTCGTCGAAAGCACGCAGAGTCTCCTCGATGGGCGTTTTCTCATCCGGCCAGTGGGCCTGATAGAGGTCGAGATGGTCCGTCTGCAACCGGCGCAGGGAATTCTCCACCGCCTGCAGGATATGTTTGTGTGAAAGCCCTTCATTCTCCGGCCCGCCGCCCATGTTGCCGCGCACTTTCGTGCCAAGGACGATTTTATCGCGCGGAATATTATTTTGCTTCATCCAACGACCGATGATCTGTTCGGCAACTCCGCCAGGATTGTCATCCGCCCAACGGGAATAGATATCCGCAGTATCAATGAAATTTATACCCGCCTCGTACGCCGCCGTAAGGACGCGCTGCGACATAGACTCATCTGCCGTCCAGCCAAACTGCATTGTGCCCAGGCAAAGCGGTGAAACATTCAGGCCGGTCAGTCCAAGAACACGGTACTCCATAAAATACCTCCTATTAAAAAACCTATAACATTATTGCCAGCTACGCATGACTTTCCCCAGAAAACTTTGAATGGTCTTGCGTATGCGCTCTTTTTCGCCTTAGCTCACAAAAGGTTGTTTCCTGAGCGACTCGTAAATTGGAACTGCCTGGTTACTGAAACCCAGCTGAGACAAGTATTGCGCCTTTTTCTCGGCCACATCAAAGCGACAATAGGTTTGCTCGTAGGAAACGCCTTTTTCGTACCAGGCCATTGCTTCGTCTGTGTTCCCCAATCGGTCATAAACAAATGCCAAGTTTACGCACATATCTGCTTTATCAATCTCCAAGATGTCGCTCAAGATCAACTGGTAGAGAGCTTCCACCGCTTCCTTATTACGGCCCTCCTGGATAAGTTGTGAGGTCTGTTGGACCCGTTGAACATATTCTTGATATTGCATGAGTTGCTCCAATTCGTTAATTTTACTCTAATAATCAAGATATTGCTCCACAAGCGACTCCGCGCTATAATCCACTCACAATAAGGAGTGATCCTATGGTTGAACAAACCGCACGCACGCATAGACCATTTGAAGGTAAGATTTCCGAAGAGACCCGTCAGCATTTCCGCGCTGCCCGAGAAGAGTTCCACAAGAGCATTGAAGGGATGCTCCCACCGGAGTTTACAGAGCACCACCGCAAGGCCCGCAAAGAAATGCTCCTGGCCTGGCGCGGCATGATTGATGCCTCGCTGGAACGGATGGAAGAGCCGAAGAAAAAAGCTTAACGAACAATCAAGTCCGCCCCGTTTGCAACGGGGCGGTTCTTTCCCTTACGGGTGGAATCGCCGCGAGCCTGCCCGGCTAAAAAAGGCCGTCCAAATCAGGGCCAATCCCGAACATCCGAACAGGATATAAGCAAGAAGTTCTTTTCCATCACCGTAAAGCATAATGCCGCCGAGCAAAAGAGCGGCAAATATGACACTGCCGGTCAAACGGTTGATTGCCTTTTCCAGGGAACCCATCTGGCGGCTGACTGCAGGCACCTGGACAGTCAAATCGCCGCGTTCCATCTGACTCAGTACCCGTCCCGTCTGGGACGGCAGGGCAACCAATTCCTTCAAGACATTAACCACTTCGTCCACCCAGACCCGCCAGTTCGACCCAACCTCGTCCGAGACCAATTTACCGGCATAGGGGGACAACTGAGCCCACAGGTTGAAATCCGGGTTGAGGCCGGTGCACATCCCCGAAAGGATGGCTACCGTCCGGCCGAGCATGAGAAGGTTTTGCGGCAACTGGAAAGGCATGGTGTACATCAACTCGCGGAACTTGTCGGCGAAGCGAAACATCTCGGCGTGGTTGATCTTGCGCAACTCACTCATGGACTTACCCCAGAACAGATCGAAGAGCTCGGCCTCGGCCTGCTCGATGAGCTTCAGATCGGCACTCGGTAGGAGTACATCCAGTGTTTGGTAGACACGCACGAGGCGGGCGGCATCCTTGGTGCCCACACTGATGAGCATTTCGCGCAAGCCCAGGCGCAGGTTTTCGGGAACATGGCCCACCATCCCAAAATCCACGAACGTTAACCGCCAGTCGGTTTTCCCGCTCCCTTGTGGGTTCGGGACCGGTGTCACGAACAGGTTGCCGGGGTGCGGGTCGGCATGGAAGAAACCGTCTTCGAAGATCTGTTTGAGGTAGGTTTCGAACAATTCGTTGGCGACCTCGGCCCGGTCGATCCCGGCAGCGGTGATGGCGTTATAATCGGTGATCTTAATGGCAAACACGTCTTCAAGCACCAGCACCTTGCGGGAGGTGTGGCTCCAGACCACGCGCGGCACATGGACGCGCGGAACATCCTTGAAATATTCAGTGAACGTCTCGGCATTATGCCCCTCAGCCAGGTAGTCGACCTCCTGGCGGGTTATGGTGGAGAACTCCTCCAGCAAGGAAGGCACATCCACCCGCTTTGCCACCGGTGGGTATTTCTGCAGCCAGCGGCCCACCTGCCGCAAGGCAGTAAGATCTACCTCGATCAACTGGTCGATGAACGGCCGTTGGACTTTGACAACTACATTACAGAACTCCCCCTGCGCGTCGGCGACGCACAGACGGGCACGATGCACCTGCCCAAGCGAGGCCGCTGCCAACGGCGTTTCGTCAAACGACTCAAATTTCTCTGAAAGGGGAGCGCCCAAATCGGTCTCTGCTTCACGGCGGATATCTTCAAATTTCTCCGGGGGCACTTCGTCCTGCAAACCAGACAACTCTCCGGTGATTTCCGGCGGAAGGACATCCAACCGGGATGACAGAAATTGACCGACCTTGATCATCACGCCACCCATCCGGATTGCCAGGCTGCGGAATTGGGCCGCGACGCGCCTGTAGCGATTGGAACGCGTCCGGCGAGTTAAACCCCTTAAACCAATGCGCGGCAAAAATAACTCCCAGAAAATAAAACCAAGTGTGGCCCGAGCAAAAAAAGCCATGATGCGCCAGTAACGGGAGCGCAGTTGTGAAGCTTTCATCCGACCTCCAAATCAACAGTTCGATTGTATCACCAAGCCAAAAACGTTTTCCGCGTGGTGCCCCGATTTACTGCTTCTAGGATAAATCTCTGAACTTGCTATTATCGAATCGCGGGAAATCCTTGGAATTTTTATTCAGATATTTACGCAGTACATTGTAATTTTTCAACCTAGCGTTTTCCGGTGTCAAAAACTTTGACAAATCCCTCTGCACCTGCTATACTGACTTCGCCTTGATAGAATATCACATTTGTGCACTATCTTTTAAAAAGTAAACTTTTACTGCCTCCGGGCAGTTGGCAAACTCACAATTTACCTGTTCCCCTAACCCCTGCAAAATGCAAGGGGCGTTTTGTGTTTTATTTAAAACGGGCGGGTAGAAATACAAAGGATAAAACATGAGTAAAGAACAAAAACTACGTATCATTCCGATCGGTGGCCTGGGCGAAGTCGGTAAAAACATGATGGCCTACGAATACGGCGGCCGCATCCTGGTTGTGGACGCCGGGCTGATGTTCCCCGATAACGATATGCTGGGTGTAGACTACATCATCCCTGATTTCCAGTATTTACGCGACAATGCCAAGCGTGTGGACGGCATCGTCATCACCCACGGACATGAAGACCATATTGGTGCCATCCAACACCTGCTGACAGATGTACCGGCACCAGTCTACGCCACTCCCCTGACCCGAGGCCTGATCGAGGTCAAACTGGCGCGTAACGGCCTTTCGAACAAGTCCGATTTGCGGACGGTGCAGGCCGGTGAAACGGTCCGGATTGGCCCATTCCAGATCGAGACCTTCCATGTCTGCCACTCCATCCCGGATGCCATCGGCCTGGGCATCACCACCCCCGCCGGGCTGATCGTCCACACCGGCGATTACAAGTTTGACCAGACCCCGGTGGATAACTGGCCGACAGACTTTGCCAAACTGGCCGAGTTTTCAGCGCGCGGAGTGGCCGTCTTGCTGGGTGATTCGACCAACGCAGAACGCCCCGGCTGGACACCCTCCGAGCGAGTGATCGGCCCGGCTTTCGACGAGGCTTTTCGCACCGCCCCCGGTCGCATCATCATCGCGACCTTCGCTTCGCTCATCGCCCGGATGCAGCAGGTGGCCGAAGCCGCCGTGCGACATGGCCGCAAAATGGCCTTCGTGGGGACGAGCATGGTGGATAACGCCAAGATCGCCCAGAAGATGGGCTACCTGGTTATACCCGAAAAGACTCTGGTCAGCCTGGAAGAAGCCCTGCACCTGCCGGATAAAGATATAGTGTTGATGTGCACCGGTTCGCAGGGAGAACCGTCGTCCATTATCGGGCGACTCGCCACCGGCACCAACCGTCAATTCGACGTGGAAGCCGGCGATACGATCGTGCTCTCCTCCCATCCCATACCCGGCAACGAGGAGGCCATTAGCAAGACGATCAACCGTCTCATGCGGCGCGGCGCGGAGGTGGTCCATGAGGCAATCTCACCGGTACATGTTTCAGGTCACGCCAGTTCGGAGGAACAGAAACTCCTGCTCAACCTTGTGCGGCCCACGTTCTTCATGCCCATCCACGGCGAACTGCACCAGTTGAGACGCCATGCCACCCTGGCAAAGCAAGTCGGCATCCCGGCGGAGAATATTGTCGTCGTCGAAAATGGACAGGTGGTGGAACTCGCCGATGGCAAACTCTCGTTAGCCGAACGTATGCCTGGCGGCTATATCTTCGTTGAAGGCGAAAGCGTGGGCGAGATCGACCTGGACGTGATGCGCGAGCGCGAGCAACTGGCCCGCTCCGGGATTGTTCTCATTACCGCAACACTGGATAAATACTCCAGCCGCTTATTGAAAGATCCCGAGGTCATCACGCGCGGCTTCATCTCCCCCGAAGATGCCGAGACACTCGTCCCGGCTGTTCGAAAAAAGGTCACCGACCTGGTCAATAGCGGAGGATTTGACGATGAAAAAACCATCACGGACGCAGTGCGAAGCCTGCTCCGCAACCAGACCGGGCGCCGGCCAATGATCTTTGTGGCGGTGACGAAAGCATGAAGCCGAAAAGGGAGCTGCAAATGGAACCGGATTTCGGCGGACTGGATCCTGAAGAACGCTTCCATAAGAATCTGATGCTTGCTTCGCTTTTTTTGGGATTATAGGCCTTTGTGCTGGTTTGATCCCGATCTGTGGGGTTACCACCAGTCTCGCTGGTATCGGGCTGGGATTTCTTGGCAGGAGGTCAGAAAGCCGCAAACTGGCAGTTATTGGTATTGCATTGTCAGTATTGGGCATATGATCGCAGTCACTTACGCGTTTCTTGGTTTATCAAAAAGCCCTGACCCTTTGAACAATTTATTTAATTAATTGACTATCTTAAAATAATTCCGCACACCAGTTTGTGTGCGGAATTAGGTAATTAGTCTGGATTCTAGTGGTCAAGCGCAGCCCAACCGGCATATTTAGCGGTATCGGCAAGCTCGGCCTCGATGCGCAGCAACTGATTGTACTTGGCAACACGGTCCGAACGGGCCGGGGCGCCAGTCTTGATCTGGCCCATGTTCAGGGCTACGGCAAGGTCGGCGATGGTGCTGTCTTCGGTCTCGCCGGAACGGTGGGAAGTGACCGCCCGCCAGCCAGCCCGGTGACAGGTCTCGACCGCTTCGATGGTCTCGGTCAGCGTGCC
>JADGQD010000001.1 GCA_017882065.1 Anaerolineales bacterium
CCGCACGCCGAATTCTTTCGATAATGCTCAGGACGAGCCTCGGCCCCTCTGGTCGGGGTTTTTTATCGCCTTTTACCAACCACTAATTGCATATTGTTGAAAGTAGAATTATGCTCACAGAACGAACCGATCTCCGTAATATTGCCATTATCGCCCACGTGGACCACGGCAAGACCACCCTGGTGGACGGGCTCCTGCGCCAGTCTCACACCTTCCGCGATAACCAGCAGGTGGCCGAGCGTGTCATGGACTCCAACGACCTCGAACGTGAGCGCGGCATCACCATCCTGGCCAAGAATACCGCCATCACCATCCCCGACCCAAAAACGGGTCAGGTGGTCAAAATCAACATCGTGGATACCCCCGGCCATGCCGATTTTGGTGGCGAGGTGGAACGCGTCATGAATATGGTGGATGGCGTCCTGCTCTTGGTGGACGCCGCCGAAGGCCCGATGCCGCAGACCCGTTTCGTACTCAAGAAAGCCCTCGAGATGGGCCACAAGGCCGTGGTGGTCATCAACAAAGTGGACCGCAAGGACGCCGAACCCGAGCGCGTCGTCAACCAAACCTTTGACCTGTTCATCGAACTGGGAGCCACCGATGAGCAGGCGGACTTCCCCATTATCTATACCCAGGCGACCAGCGCCCAGGCTGGTTTCTCCCCGGACCTTGGCCCGGATCTCCAGCCGCTGTTCCAGACCATCCTGCGGCACATCCCCGCCCCTAAAGTGGACGCCGACGCGCCGTTCCAGTTACTCGTCACTACCCTGGGTTACGACGATTACCGCGGCGTAACCGCCGTGGGCCGTATCCATGCTGGCAAGATCAAAGTTGGACAGCCGCTGGCGCGTCTGAAGATTGACGGTACCAACACGCCGGAGCGCGCTCGTTATTTGTATGTGCATCAAGGCTTGAACAAAGTTGAAGTAGAACAGGCCGAAGCCGGTGAGATAATCGCCCTGGCCGGGCTGGAGGGGATTGCCATCGGCGAGACCCTGGCCGACTCGGAAAACCCGGTTGCCTTGCCAACCATCATAGTGGAAGAACCGACCGTCCGCATGACATTTGGCGTCAATACTTCGCCGTTCTCGGGCAAGGAAGGCCGCTGGAGCACCTCTCGTAAGTTGCGCGAGCGCCTGTTTGATGAATTGCGCACCAACGTTTCCCTGCGCGTGCAGGAGACCGGGACCGCCGACACATTTCTCGTCTCCGGGCGAGGTGAGTTGCATCTGGCTATCCTGATCGAGACCATGCGCCGGGAAGGGTATGAATTCCAGGTATCCCGTCCGGAAGTGATTTTCCGGAAGGCCGAAGACGGCACCCAGCTCGAGCCGTTCGAGGAAGTCCACGTTGAAACCAGTCCCGAGACGGTGGGGGTGGTGGTGGAAATGCTCGGGGGACGGCGCGGTAAAATGATGGACCTGCAGGATACGGGTCAGGGGAGTACGCGGCTGGTGTATATTGTCCCGACGCGCGGTCTGCTTGGTTTCCGTTACCAGTTCTTGACTGCCACGCGCGGAATGGGAGTGATGAATACGCTTTTCCACGGATATGAGGAAATGGCCGGGCCAATGGCCACGCGTTCCACCGGTTCGCTGGTGGCCTGGGAAATGGGCGATACCACTGCTTACGCTCTGAAGAGTGCCGAGGACCGCGGGACCCTGTTCTACGCTCCGGGTGTGTCCGTGTACGAGGGGATGGTCATTGGCGAGAACGCCCGCCCTGGCGACATTCCGATCAACGTCTGCCGCAAGAAGCATTTGACCAACATGCGCTCGTCGCACGGCGACATGGAAATCCGCCTGACGACGCCGCGCCCGATGAGCATAGACGAGGCGATTGAGTACCTTTCCGATGACGAACTGCTTGAAGTGACGCCGCTTTCGTACCGCATCCGCAAGCGCATCCTGAATACCGATGAACGCGGTAAACAGGATAAGAAGTCCAAAGAAGCGTTGGAAGAGTAGTAATCCTCCCGCAGGTTCGAAACCTGTGGGAGGATTTTTTGAAGTTATGACAATTTGTGGGCGATGACGATTTTAACCGGCAATCCCCACATGGATCTTTCTACTATCTCAGTTATTTGAAACCCCGCCGCTTCGATAACTTTATGGACATAGATGGGGCGGCAGTCAATAAAGTCGGGGAATTTGGCATGCGCCCACTCGTATATCCTGACGGCCACTCCGTCTGTCTTGGCAAGGGCCACCACTCCGATGCGCCCTTCCGGGCGGAGCACCCGGCGGCATTCTTTCAATACGACGGGGATTTCCGGCAAGTCAAACAGTTCCAGGGTGAAACTCGCAAAAACAGCATCGAAACCAGCCGCATTGAACGGCAGGTATGCGGCGTCTCCCAACCGGAGATCAACCTGTTCGGCAAACCCGGATTGTTTGAGACGGGACTGTGTCACACGCAGCATTCCCTTAGAAATATCTACCCCGGTAACTTTCCCGGAACCGCCCACGGCTTGCGTCAGTGCCACCAGGCTATGCCCGGTCCCGAACCCGATCTCGAGCACACTCTCGCCGTCCTGGGCGGCAAGCATATGTAAGCCAATCCCGGTGAAACGACGTTCGCTCGTCCCGGCAAACAGGTCATAGAAGCGGCTCATGCGGTCGTAGTTGATTCGAGCGGTGGAATGGTTCATCGGATGAACGCAGCATCCTGTCCCGCCAGGGTATCGCGGACGTGTTCAGCGTGGTCGTGGAACAGGTCCATCTCCATCGCCTCGCGGACGGGGAACCAGTCCACGCCGGTGGTCTCGTTGCTCAGGCCGGGTTCGCCGCTGAGGAGTTCCACTTCAAAATTCAGTACCACGACGTGGGCCTGGTTGCCGTCTGGATAGACGGTCACGTGATGTGGATCAGAATAGACACCCGTCAGGCGGGTGGCGCGCACCCGTAACCCGGTCTCCTCCCAGACTTCGCGCTCGCAGCCTTCCGCCACTGATTCGCCCGCTTCGATCATCCCGCCGGGCAGGCACCACATCCCGTTGTCTGCGCGGCGGGTGAGCAGGACTTTCGCGTGTTTTTCATCGAACAGCACCGCCGAGCATCCCAGGCGGAGTTTGCCCTGTTTGCTGATGCGTTCGCCATAAATGATATGAGTCATATGCCCATTATACAGGAATGGCCCGCACACGTACCCGTCCTGTCATTATCGGACGAACGTCCCATCCTTCAAATCGGCCAGCGCTTGCTGGATTTCTTCGCGCGTATTCATCACAAACGGTCCATAAGGGACGATTGGCTCTCCAAACGGTGCACCGGCCATCAGCATGAAACGAACTGGCGAGTCATCGGCCTGGACTCCGATCTGGTTGCCCTCACCAAAGACGACCATCTTGACCGACGCGACGGCAGTATCCCCAAAGATTCCCTTTCCATCGAATATATAGGCCAGGACAGTGTGTTCCTCGGGTACCGGCAGGCTAAATTTGGATCCGGCTTCCATCGTCACATCCAGGTATACCGGATTGGCGGCGATCTCTGTTACCGGACCGTGCAGGCTGTTCACAGTGCCTGCTACCACGCGCACGCGGCAGCCGTCCTTTTCGAACACCGGGATTGTTTCATCACCGACTTCCTGGTAACGCGGACGGGACATTTTTTGCGCTGCGGGCAAGTTGACCCATAACTGGAAACCGTCAATGATCCCATCCGGTCCGCGGCGGGGCATCTCCTCGTGCAGAATACCACCTCCAGCGGTCATCCACTGCACGTCGCCGGGACCGATGATACCGGCGTTGCCAAGGCTGTCGCGGTGGTTGACGCTGCCTTTGAGAATATAAGAGACCGTCTCGATGCCCCGGTGAGGGTGCATCGGGAACCCGCGGATAGGACCCTCCGCCGGGTCATTGAAGGCAAAGTGATCAAACAGGAGGAACGGGTCAAACCGGTTGGTAACCTGAGGTGCAATGGAACGACGCAAGAGCACCCCCGCGCCTTCCATGACATATTGCGGTTCGATAATTTCTTTGACGGTGCGTACGTTTTTCATACCAATATGCTCCTAATTAAAGGCGATTGTACCAGTGGTTGATTAGAATTGAATAAAACTAGCATATTCTGTGAATTCGCCAAAGAAGTTGTTGGATTAGTTGTTTTTGCACAGCTATTTTAGGCTGAAACCTTGTTTTTCCAACTCAGCGCGTAGCTCTGTCCGTACCGCCTGCGAGACTCGTCGGGCAGAGTGCTCCATCCAGCTGTAATCTTCCATCGCTTCCGGATTGTTTGGGACCGGAACCTGATGCCCTTTGTATATGCCGGTGGCGATCATAGTTACATCATATGCGCGTAGGCTATCGTCTTCGGCGGTGCGATCATAGGTTTCCCCGTGCAGAACCGATTTGAGCGGCAGGCGCGGCTTGATGTTTACCTGTTTATCGGGCCAGCCGAGCGTCATCCCGGTGATGGGGAAGGTCAGCCGTGGCAATCCGAGCAGTTCGATGACTTCGACTGGATTGTTACGAATGCTACCGATGTAGCAGATGCCCAATCCGAGCGATTCGGCGGCCAACGCGGCATTCTGCGCCGCAATAGACGCATCTACGGCGGCGATGAGGAAGTTTTCGGTGTAATCGGTCACCTGGGTGTAGCCGCGCAATTGGCAGACACGCTCGAGGCGCGCCAAGTCCGCACACCAGGCCAGAAAGACCGGGGCTTCGCGTATGTGAGCCTGGTTGCCGCACAATTCCGAGAGCCGGACACGGTTCCCGAGGTCCGTCACCGCGACGACGCAGTAGGTTTGCAGGTTGGACGAGGTGGATGCGCACTGCGCGGCGGCGATGATGGTCTCAATAACGGAATTGGGAATTGGGTTTGGTTTGTAGTGCCTGACCGAAGCGTGGAGATGGATCAGGTCGATAGTGGGGTTTTCCATGGGTTCTCCATCAGATTTAGTTGCAACTAATTTAATAGGAAAAGAGGTTCTTGTCACAACACTATCTTTACAAAGACGCGGCGAGTTGTATAAGACAAATAACTTTGTTATACAAAGCAAATGATTAAACAAAGGGGGAACACTTGACGAACCAATTAAACTTCTAACAACTGGAGCGCGAGGCGTTCCGCTCTAACTACAAGGATGGGCTGGGACGTGTACCTGGGCCTGATTGTGATCTTCATCGCATTTTTCCTATCCCGGCCGGGAGAGGGTTACGGCGCGTGGAATATCCTCCTATTGATGACGAGTTACGGGTTGGCTTAACTGATCTTCTGGGCAGGAAAAAAGTACATCACCCTGCTGAGCATTGGGCAAGTCATTTTCGAGCCGGTCCGCAAGCGGAAGAAGACCACCCAGACGATCAAATTGGGAATTGTCGTTGCAGTGCAGGCGGGGATCGTCTTGTTAAGCGTGGCTGGCTGGCTCAACTCCGAATTTTGGGGGAAGAGCAATGCCTTCCTCCAGACTGGGAACCTGCAACACCTGGCAGTGGCCGCTGTTGGAACTCTGTTCGTCGGACCGGCAGTGATCCTGATCGCCTACTTCAACGACTTCCTGCGCGGCTGACCCAGTCGCAGTCGGCGTGTGTCAGCGGACGGATTTGAAAATCTGGTATCGAAATTGACCTTTTATTTTTAAATCTTATTTATTGCACAACAATCTTGATAAAAAAAACCTCGCCAAATGGAATGCCCTTCGCATCGAAGGCCTGCCATTCGCTATAGTATTCACCTGTTTCCATCGGGGTGGTGAAAAAAATCCGCAGGGTAGCTTGCATCCCGGCACGGGCAGGGTAGAGCGCCTGTTCAAGGGATGCGCCCAGCGCAACCCCACCGACCAGACGCAGGCGATAACGGCTGTCCCAGTTACAGGAACCGGAGTTCTGGACGAGCCATTGTTTATCCAGCGCACTACCGGGTGCGACGATGGAGTAGTCGGGAATTGTCGCGTCATCTAAGAAAGCCAGCCCGTCTATGCAGGTTAGAGTGGGGGTTAAGAAAACCGGAAAAGATGAAAAAAATGTTTCGGTGGGAACAATGGCTGGAAGAGAAGGGGTAGAGAGCGCAGTACTATTTCCACCGCAGGCAGACAAAAGGACCCACAGATAAACACAGATGGACACAGTGATAAGCTTTCTACGCTTTTCTGTGTCCATCTGAAACCTCTCGCGAATTGCTTAAAATCAGGCTTCTTCTGAGGAGGCTACGCCACCAGAATCATCACCACTGCCAGTGACAAGCGGGATGGCAACTTCGCCCCCGCTGGCGCGCTGGCGGATGACCAGTTCGATTTCGTTGGCCAGATCCGGATTCTGGCGTAGGAACTCCTTGGAGTTCTCGCGGCCCTGCCCAAGGCGGGTTTCGCCATAAGAGAAAAAAGCGCCGCGCTTATCCACGATCTCAAGTTGGGCCGCCAGGTCAATTAGGTCGCCGACCTTGGAGATGCCTTCGCTGTACATGATATCGAACTCGGCAGTGCGGAACGGGGGCGCGACCTTGTTCTTGACCACGCGCACACGCGTGCGGTTGCCGACGATTTCAGCCCCGATCTTGATGGACTGGATGCGGCGCACGTCCAGGCGGACGGAGGCATAGAACTTGAGCGCATTGCCACCGGTGGTGGTTTCCGGATTGCCGAACATCACCCCGATTTTCATACGCAATTGGTTGGTAAAGACGACTGATGTCTTGGTCTGGTTGATGGCCCCGGAGAGTTTGCGCAGAGCCTGGGACATCAAACGAGCCATGGCGCCCATCTGTGCGTCACCCATATCACCTTCGATTTCGGATCTGGGAACCAGCGCGGCGACCGAGTCGATGACCACCAGTTCCACTGCGCCGGAGCGGACGAGCGTTTCGGTAATTTCAAGGGCCTGTTCGCCAGTGTCGGGTTGGGAGACGAGTAGGTTGTCAATATCCACACCGCATTTGGCGGCATATGCCGGGTCGAGGGCATGTTCCATATCCACGTAAGCAGCAGTGCCGCCCATTTTTTGTACTTCGGCAACAATATGCTGGCATAGGGTGGTTTTACCGGACGATTCCGGACCGTAAATTTCGGTGATGCGTCCACGCGGAATGCCGCCAATGCCCAGTGCCAGGTCGAGGGAGAGCGAACCAGTCGGGATGGCGTCAATGGTCATTTTTTGGGCTTCGCCCAGCCGCATGATGGAGCCATCGCCGTAGCGTTTGATAATATCCCCGAGGGCTTTATCAAGCATGTTGCGGCGGCCTTCATCCATCGTGGATCCTGCAGATGTGTCAGATTTGCGAGCCATAATTATCCTCTCTATCCTTGAATTGGGTCGAGTATAGCACAGATGTTCGATACGTCAAGAGTTCAAGGCACGCCGGTCTCTGGTGTGGAAGGCGCGGTGAAGTCGTAGAATTTGTATCCATAGAATGAAAAATATGTAATCTGTCCCGGAAGGATTTGTATATTAACCTTTCTGTTCATTGCGCCGTAAGGGATGTTGAGTTCATAAACACCGGCTGGTAAGTCGCCCAGAACCACGTTTTCATTGTAATACGCGTCACTGTTGACAGTCAACGGTCCATAAGTCTTGACTGAATATTGCTTCTCCGTATCGAGAGATTTTAACATGACCAGGTAAGAATCAAGCCGTTCTCCGTACGTGCTCATCACACGACCAACCAAGACGCCATACCCTTGCGGTGGTGATACCCACAATTCCGGATTGCGTGTCTTCCAGAAATCGTTCTCTCCGAGTCGAACCTCGAAGTGGAGGTGAGGTCCGGTGGTCATACCTGTATCCCCGACATTACCCACCACGTCACCGGTGTTCACCCATTGACCAACAATCACGTCCACTTCATCCATGTGGGCATAGACGGTGTAGAGTGGCTGATTCTTGTAACCGAAGTCATGGCGTATGGCGACGGCCAGGCCGAAGGGATCTTTCAAATTATACTTTGAGCCAGAGTATAGCCCAATTCCGGCCCAGACAACCGTTCCCGGCCCGGCAGCCAGCACCTCGGCTCCACGCGGGGCTGGCAGGTCAATTCCGGTGTGGATTACGTCTGGTCGAAAATAGATGCCGCCATAACGGTAATCCCAGACTGGGTCGCCGGGGTAGGTGGCGGCAATGGGAGCAGCGAAATAGAAATGGTCAAAAGGCGAGAGGGCCCAGGGTATAGGATAGAGCGGCGGGCGGTATTCCGCTCCTTCGGCAGGAATGACGGTGGGGAAGAACAATTGCATGTCGCTGATGGTCGCGGTTGCGAACGGGAGGGGCGTTTCAGTCGCAGCCGGCGGCGTTGGGGTTTTGGATGGAAGCGCGAGTGCAATCTCGGGAGTGGATGATGGGTTGGACGCAGGAGCAGTAAAGGAAGAGTCGGGAGATTGAATTGTAGGTAAAGATGCCGTAAGCGCAGGTGTAGGAGCGCAGGCGGTCAGAAAAACCCCAAATAAAAGGAACCGCAAACCGAAAACGGGTTTCATGATTATGGCGTGGAGGTGGGACGTGCCGTCGACGTCTTAGTGGGCGTGGGCGAACGATACCAGCGCGAAGTCCGGGTGGGGGTGCGGGTGGGCGGAATAACGATAGTTGGTGTGACCAGAACTTCGGGTGGATAAAGTTGCAGCATGGCGGTACGCCAGTCCAGGCCCTGGGGATAGACCAGTTCGTTGAAACGGGCGCCGGCGTAATACGTCCGCCAGTTGGTCAGAGCGGGCAGGCGCTCCCATCCGTACTGGCCGGCCAGCGTGGTCAAGTCGAACCAGTAACCGCCGGGAACGGAATTCATTAACTGGCCACCGTTCTCATAGGCGGACGAACTGGTTTTGCGGGCGGAAAAATCCCAGGGCACTTGAGTAAGGGGCATTCCCTGGGAGCCATCCTGAGCGGCGGTATGCAAGTAGATTCGCCAATAGATCTGCTGGCCGAAATCTTCGCGGACGACAGCCATCCAATTAGCCTGGACTAACACCGGGTTGAGTGTGAAGGCCCGCCCGGTATAAAGCCAATCCTCGCCCAAGCCGGGATCGAGTGGTGTTGTAAGCGGAACAAAGGCGTTCTCCAGGTTGCCGAGGGCATCCCAGCCGGTTTGTGCCACGACCTGGCCGCGCAATGCCTGGAAGAAGTCGCCTGCCAGTTCATTCATTTGTGGATAGAAATCAGTGAAATTCGTCAGTGTAACCAGCGAGGTGCGTCCGGAGGGGATATTTGGCTGGGGAGTGGACCCCGCTACGAACGGAGCGGTCGGCGTGACCTGTGCTGCAGTCTGGAAGGGGCCTGGCAATGCTGCGCTTGTGGTACCATAGGAAAATCCATTCAGCGCACCGGGGAGCAGCATTGGCGGGATGCTGATCGCTCCAGCAATGGTATACCCGGTCAAAAAAGTCTGATTGGGGGCAGGCAGGCGGCTGGCAATGTTGTTATTGTCCTGCCAGACAGGCCAGTCACCGGATCCGGCCCAGCGCGCCGGGGCATTGGGGTTGAGGGCGTCCCAGACATAGAGGCTGGTCAACCCTGAATCTGGATCAGTGGAAGCCCACGCCAGTTTGTTGCCGTCTGCAGACCAGGCAGGGTGCGCCTCGACAGTCTGGGGATTGTTACTGACATCAATGAAGTTCCCGGCATGATCGAGGTCTGCAATCCAAACTTCGGGTTCGCCTGAGCGGGTCGAGATAAAAGCGATCTGGCGACCAGGAAGGCGCGGCGACCAGGCGGGGGATGTGTCGGCAGCGGGGTTTTGAGTCAATGGAAGGAGAGCCTGCCCCGGGTCCGTAATGGAGCGGAGAAAGATATCGATGTTGCCATTCACGTAGGATTCGAAGGCTATAAAAGCCCCATCCGGTGACCAGGAAGGCGCGCCGTCGTATTCAGGTGTAGCTGTCAGCCGGCGAATGCCTCCTCCGCCCAGGTCTAGGAGATAAAGGTCCCAGTAACCGTTTCGGCGCGACGAGAAAGCCAGCCAGTTCCCATCCGGGCTGAGAGCCGGGGTAATATCGTCCCAGGCATCTGCGGTGAGACGGGTCAGCGGCAGGGTCTGAGGCGAATATGCAAAAAGGTGGAAATAACCGCTTTCTTCCAGGGATAGGAAGAAAACACCCTTCGGAGGCGCAGAAGTGGTGACAATGGTCTCAGGGGTCGCAGTGATAACATAGGGCGTCTGGGTGGATACTTCGATATTGGGCTGAGGCTGCGTCGGGGTATTGGTGAGCACAAAGGTGCTGGTTGGCACAGGTGTGGGGGCGGGACCACAAGCTGGGACGAGCAGCAAAAGGCAAAAGGTAAAGAGTCGAAAAGCAGAAACAGGGCGAGGAATATGTGACATTCTATACCTTGGGGGATGGGATTTCAACAGTAAGGTCGCGGCGGTCAATTTCGCCCAGGTCGGGGAAAGAGAGGAAAACCGTGAGCTTATAAATGTCGCCGGGGGTTGTGCCGGGCTTGAGAAGGTGAAGGGTAAGTTCGAGCCCCCAGGCGACCGGCTCAACGATGCTGGTCTCGGCGACAACCTCTCCGGCTGAGTCGGTCAGGGTCAGTTCGAGATAAGGTTTTTGCTGGAAAGGGGTAAGGTCCAAAGTGACCCGCAGGCGTTTTCCATCGGGGTAAGGTTCAGCCCGCAGGTCGAGCAGGCGAGTATCGGCAGGCGGCAGTCGCTCGATGTCTGGGTCGGTGAGGAAGAATTCCATGCGACCATTATAACCAAAAACCCGTTTTCTCACCGCTCCTCCTACGGTATAATCTGACCATGACTCCGAAACTGACTCATCTTGATGACTCCGGCCGCGCCCACATGGTGGACGTGGGAGACAAGCCCGATACCGAGCGTCTCGCAATTGCGAGCGGCGAAGTGGTGATGAAACAGGCAACGCTGGATCTGATCCGTGGCGGGACGATAAAGAAAGGAGACGTGTTGACCGTAGCGCAAATTGCCGGCATCGCCGCCGCCAAGCGGACCTCGGAGCTGATTCCATTATGTCATCCTTTGCCCATCACCCACATTGACGTGGCTCTCTCTCTCGATGACACCCTTCCTGGCGTGCTCATCACGGCTTCGGTCAAAACGACCGGCAAAACCGGTGTCGAGATGGAAGCGCTGACGGCGGTTTCTGTGGCGGCGCTGACGGTCTACGATATGGCCAAGGCCGCCGAAAAGTCGATGAAGATCCAGAACATCCGGCTGGTGAAGAAACATGGTGGCCGGTCCGGAGATATTGTAATCAAGTAGGGACGGACCTTTGGCTCCACTCATGTTATCAGAATTTGGAGCATGGAATGCACAAAGTTAAAGTCTTGTTCTTTGCCACCCTGCGCGATTATGTTGGTGCAAAATCGGTGGAGCTCGAAATCCCTTTTGGAATAACTGTCGAAGGGCTAATGGATTTGCTTGTGGCAACCTACCCTCGCTTGGAAAAAGTCAAAGACTCTATGATGGCCGCCATTAACCGCGAATACGCCGCCGACGAGCAAGTCATCCCCCAAGGGGCTGAAATCGCCTTATTCCCTCCCGTTTCTGGCGGATAGGATTTGGCATGGACTTCCCAACCATCATCTCACTCACCGAGTCCGAACTCGACCTGAACGCCCTGCTCGCCCAGATCACACTACCAACGACGGGCGCATCGGCTTTTTTTACGGGCATGGTGCGGGGACAAACCTCCCGTGCCGACGCCCACGAAACGGTTTATCTTGACTATGAAGCCTACCAGCCGATGGCGGAAACCAAGATGCGCCAGGTGGCCGAGGAGATTCGCAAGAAATGGCCGACCATCGAAGGCATTGTAATCGTCCAGCGCATTGGGCGCCTGTGTCCCGGCACGCCTACCACGTTGATTGCCTGCACTTCTGCCCACCGCAATACCGGCGTCTTCGAGGCCGCGCGTTACGGCATTGACCGGCTCAAAGAGATTGTCCCGGTTTGGAAGAAGGAAATCGGGCCGCAGGGCGAAGAGTGGGTCGAAGGCCATTACCACCCGAAGCCCGGAGAATGATGGAAATTTCCTGTACCAATTGCGGATGTGCTTACCCGTCAGACGGTTTTCCTTATCGCTGTCTGGCCTGCGGTGGTCTGTTCGATTTTCGCATTCCGCAGCCCTTCGACCCGTCGCAAGTTGACTTGTCTCAACCCGGCATCTGGCGTTACCGTTACACCTTTGGTCTCTCCCCAGACTCCGAGCCCGTTTCTCTCGGCGAAGGCAGCACACCATTACTGTGGGCGGAAGTTTTTGAACGCAAGGTCGCCTTCAAATGCGAGTTTCTCAACCCGAGTGGCTCCTTCAAAGATCGCGGTTCGGCCGTCATCACAGCCTGGCTCAAATCACGCGGTATATACGAAGCGGTGGAGGACTCGTCCGGTAATGCCGGGGCCTCGTTTGCGGCCTATGCAGCCCGGGCGGGTATCAAAGCCAGAGTTTTCGTCCCAGAATCCGCCTCAGGCCCTAAACGCAGGCAGATTGAGGCCTACGGTGCGGAACTTGTCCAGGTCCCCGGTTCGCGCACAGATGTGGCTGAGGCTGCCAGGACAGTAGCAGATGGGGGTAACGTGTATGCCAGCCATGCATATCTACCTTTCAACCTTCCCGGTTATGCAACCGCCGCTTACGAGATTTTTGAACAGTTGGGTAACAAAATGCCAGGGGCAATCGTCCTCCCGGCAGGGCAGGGCGGACTTTTGCTCGGTCTGGTGCGCGGATTTGATGCCGTGCGCATAGCCGTTAATCCAATTATAAATACTCCGAAAATCATCGGGGTACAAGCACGCGCGTGCGCACCGTTGTGGGTGATGTTTACAACAGGAAACGCGGATGCTGGATTGGTTGTTGAGAATCACACACTGGCGGAGGGGGTGAAGGTGCGCTATCCGCTGCGGGTGGATGCAGTAATACGAGCGGTGGAAGCGAGCCACGGGTCCATGTGCGTTGTGGACGAGGACGAAATTTTACCGGGTCGCGATAGACTTGCCCGTCTTGGTTTTTACGTTGAGCCGACATCTGCTATCGTCTGGTCCGCGTTGATACAAACGATCAGGGATTTACCCGATCCAGTGGTCGTTGTTCTAACCGGTTCCGGTTACAAGTACGAGTAAAATAGACCAAAGGTATTACAACATGGCAGATATCCAATCTTTTGGAAAAAAATTGATCAGCAACCTTGAGAAAGTCATTGTCGGTAAACGGCAGCCGATTGAGTTGATTGTCATCGGCCTGCTCTGTCAGGGACATGTGCTTATCGAAGATGTGCCGGGTGTTGGGAAGACGGTATTGGCGCGCAGCCTGGCGAAATCGATGGGGTGCTCGTTCAAACGTTTGCAGTTCACCCCTGATATGCTTCCCAGCGATGTGACTGGCGTTTCTATTTATAACCAGTCAAAGCGGGTATTTGAATTCCGTCCCGGTCCGATCTTTGCCCAGGTGGTACTGGTGGATGAAATCAACCGTGCCACGCCCAAGACCCAGGCTGCGCTGCTCGAAGCGATGGAAGAGCGTCAGGTAACAGTGGATGGCAAGACGCACCCTTTACCCAGTCCATCCATAGTTCTGGCGACACAGAACCCTATTGAATATGAAGGGACGTTTCCCCTCCCTGAAGCGCAACTTGACAGGTTTCTGCTGCGTGTACGATTGGGCTATCCCAGCTCGACAGACGAAATCGAGATTCTCAACCGCCAACAGTTGCGACACCCCATCGATACGCTGAAATCCGTTATAAAAGTTAATGAACTTAAGGAAGCGATGGAAGAGATTAAAAAAGTTTATGTTTCCGATGCGATTAAACGCTATGTGGTGCAACTGACCAACCGCACACGTCAGAATGCAGATGTGTACCTCGGTGCAAGCCCACGCGGAAGCCTGGCGCTCTTCCGTACCGGCCAGGTTGCGGCAGCGCTGGCCGGGCGCGATTACGTTTTGCCGGATGATATTAAGCGTCTGGCGGTGCCCGTGCTGGCACACCGCGTAATTGTCGGTCCGGCGGCTCGTTTGCGGGAATTAAGCGCTGAGAAGATTGTGCAGGAAATTCTAGATAATTCTCCGGTGCCTGGTGGAGATTTCGAGGCCACCTCCCGGAAATGAAACCGACCCTTACCTTGCGCTGGCTGCTTGCCGGAATTATCCTCTTCGGCTTGGCGGGTTGGGCTGTAACCGGTCTGCAGCTCTACGCGCGTATGGCGTACCTGGGTCTACTGCTGGTCGTTGGGGCGGGGATCTGGGCAGTTATTTCGATGCGCGGAATCCGCCTGAACCGTCAGGCGCGCATCTTGCGGGCCAGCATGGGTGAAGTTTTCGAAGAACATTTCGAGATCAGGAATGCTGCCTGGACGACTTGTCTCTGGTTGGAAATCATTAACCGGTCCAATTTACCAATGGCTGCCGGTTCCCGTCTGCTGACGGGTATCGGTCCTCACCAGCGCCGTTTCTATAACGCCCGGACTTTGCTTTACCGGCGCGGTGCTTTCTTGCTTGGTCCAACCAGCATGGCTTCCGGGGACCCGTTTGGCCTGTTCACTATTCGCAAGCAGATCCTGGCGAAAGATATGCTGGTGGTCCTACCGATGACGGTCCCGATCTCTTATTTTCCACCGCCCCCCGGACTCTTGCCGGGTGGAAAAACCGTCCGCCAGCGGGCAACCGACGTGACACCCCACGCTGCCGGGGTACGCGAATACGTACCGGGCGACCCGATGAAACGTATCCACTGGCCGAGCACAGCCCACCGGGGACGGTTTATGGTCAAGGAATTCGAGCAGGACCCTCAGGCGGACATCTGGTTGTTTTTGGATGCCCAGCAGGAGGTCCAGGCTTCGTCGCCAGAGCAAGCGGTTGTTTTCAGAGAGGACGGCTGGTGGCTGCGCCGTCCAAACGTGGTGCTGCCTCGCGATTCGTTTGAGTATGTCATCAGTGTGGCAGCCTCGCTGGCAAGTTATTTCCTCATGGAACGTAGGGCGGTTGGTCTGGCATGTGCGGCAGGGAAGTCTACTGTTGTCTCTGCAGAACGCGGCGAACGCCAGGTCACTAAGATCATGGAGACGCTGGCTTTCCTCCAGCCGGATGGGACGTTGCCTTTGCTTGGTCTGGTCACGATGCGGGCCAAATTGCTGCCCATTGGGACAGGTGTCATCCTGATTACGCCCTCGACGCAACCTGAGTTATTGCTGGCGGTGGAGGATTTGCAGCGCCGAAACCTGCGTCCGGTAGTGGTGCTGGTTAAGGCTGACACTTTTGGCGGGGCAGGAGAATACGAATCCATTGTTGCCGTTTTGTTGCGCCGCAACGTTCCGGTTTGTCCGGTCGGTTTTGGCGACGATTTGTCGGTCCAGTTGGCACTTCCGGTGGTTTACTTCCAGCGTCCGTATTTACCGAAATCCTACTTTAGCGTTAGGGCGTGACTGTTTTATGGATAAGTGATGAATTTCACGATATTACCGTCCACATTGCACTTGACGTTCTTGTCAACGCACTTGATACTTGAATGGATAGGAAGAGAAGTTGAATATGAAACATTTTCTCGACATTTTCGACCACTCGCCGGAAGAATTGCAGGACCTCCTTGACTTGGCGATCCGTTTGAAGAAAGAACATTTTGCAACAGGCAACCCGCCTCTTTTCAAAGGCAAGGTGCTGGGGATGATTTTCCAGAAGCCCAGCCTGCGGACGCGCGTCTCGTTCGACATGGCGATGCGTCACATGGGCGGCGATGCGTTGTATCTCTCGCCGAACGAAATCGGCCTCGGCAAGCGCGAGTCAATCGCGGATGTGTCGCGCGTGCTTTCAGGCTATGTCCAGGCCGTGATGGCGCGTGTCTTCGAGCACGCTCACTTGCTGGAACTGGCCAGGTGGTCTTCGGTGCCGATCATCAACGGTTTGAGCGATTACAGCCATCCATGCCAGGCGATGGCCGATGCCCTGACCATTGAAGAGAAATTTGGCAAAGTGAAAGGTCTGAATGTGGTCTTCGTCGGCGACGGGAATAACGTAGCCGTCTCACTGATGCAGATTTCGGTCAAACTAGGTTGGAACTTTACGATTGCCAACCCCGAAGGCTACGATATGCCGGCCGGGAGTATCGAACAGGCCAAAAAGGTCGCGGCAGGTACCGGGTCCAAACTTGCTTTTCTGCGCGATCCGCATAAGGCGGTTAAAAACGCCCAGGCCATTTACACCGATACCTGGACAAGTATGGGCCAGGAAGAAGAAACTACCAAACGTGAAGCTGTCTTCCCGCCTTACCAGGTCAACGCGAAACTCGTCAGCGAAGCAGACAAGGAGGTTATCGTAATGCACTGCCTGCCGGCCCACCGCAACCACGAGTTGACCGACGAGGTGGCCGACGGCCCGCACTCGGTCATCTTCCCACAGGCGCACAACCGTCTGCATGCCCAGAAGGCGGTTCTGGCACGTTTATTCGGTGTTGCGTAGGTACGACTTAAGTCGTTACTACTTGCGTTTGGTGAAAAATGAAAACACAAGAGTACATTGCTCTCGAAGAACAATACGGAGCCCATAACTATCATCCGCTGGACGTGGTCATCACGCGCGGTGAAGGGGTATGGGTTTACGATGTGGACGGCCGGAAATACCTGGACTGCCTGTCGGCCTACTCAGCAGTTAACCAGGGACACATTCACCCGAAAATCCTGGCTGCACTGGTCGAACAGGCCGGGAAAATCACCCTGACCTCGCGGGCCTTCCGCAACGATCAGTTACCTCTCTTTTACAAAGAACTCTCCGAGTTGACCGGCTATGAGATGTCCCTGCCGATGAACTCCGGGGCGGAGGCTGTGGAGACGGCACTCAAGATTGCCCGCAAGTGGGCGTACCAGGTCAAGAAAGTTCCGCGCCATCAGGCGGAAATCATCACCTGCACCGGTAATTTCCACGGGCGCACCATCACCACCATTTCCTTCTCCACCGAGCCGCTCTACCGTGACGATTTCGGCCCCTTTACGCCGGGGTTTGTCACCGTGCCTTATGGCGACGCGAACGCCATCGCCAAGGCCATCACGCCCAATACGGCTGCTGTCTTCCTCGAGCCCATCCAGGGCGAGGGCGGGGTCATTATCCCGCCAAAAGGCTATCTCAAGAAGGTCGCTGAAATATGCAAGAAGGACAATGTATTGTTCATCGCGGACGAAATCCAGACAGGTCTGGGTCGAACTGGGAAACTGTTTGCCGCACAGCACGAGGATGTGCGCCCGGATGTGACCGTTATCGGTAAAGCCCTGGCAGGTGGCTTTTACCCGGTCTCTGCTGTGTTAGCCGACAAGGAAGTGTTAGGGCTGTTTACTCCTGGCGAGCACGGTTCGACCTTCGGCGGTAATCCGCTGGCGGCAGCCATCGCGCGTGCGGCTTTGAAAGTCATTGTAGAAGAGAATCTTATACTGCGCTCGGCGGAATTGGGCGAGTATTTCATCGAGCAGTTGAGCGAGATTCCCAGTCCACACGTTAAAGAAGTGCGCGGCAAGGGTCTGCTTATCGGCGTTGAGCTGAACGAAAAGGCTGGCGGCGCACGACGTTTTTGCGAAGCTTTGCAAAATAAGAGTATCCTTGCCAAGGAGACGCACGAACGCGTCATTCGATTTGCCCCACCGTTGGTGATTGACAAAGAAACCATTGATTGGGCGCTGCCCTTAATCCGTGACGTTTTGAACATGGAGTAGATCGGTTTACCTGCCGGATATCCAACTACCATTGGAGGATGAGATGAACATCTGTATCCCAAAAGAACGCCGTCCGTTTGAATACCGTGTGGGGCTTTCCCCCATGGGAGTGGAAATCCTAATTCAGAATGGACATACTGTATTTATTGAGCACGATGCTGGCCAGGGTGCAGGCTTCGCGGACAAAGAATATGACAAAGTGGGAGCAAAGATTGCCTACGCTGTGGATGAAATCTACGGGCGGGCGGAACTCCTGCTCAAGATTGCCCGTCCGCTCGATGATGAACTGGACATGCTCCAGCCGGGCACAACGATCGCCGGTCTCCTGCATCTGGCGTCTGCCAAGCAAAACAAGATTGACGCCCTGCTGAAGGATAAAATCACCGCCATTGCTTATGAACAAATCGAGGAAGCAGACGGCTCTCTGCCTGTCCTGCGCCCGTTTAGCCAGATTGGCGGCGCCATGGCGGCGGAGGTGGCTTCCCGTCTAATGCAAAGCGACCACGGCGGACGCGGCGTCCTCCTGGGCGGCCTCCCCGGCATTCCGCCTGCCGAGGTGGTTATCATCGGTGCAGGGATATCCGGCACCTACGCGGCGCGCGCCTTTAAAGGCCTGGGTGCACACGTGACGGTCCTCGATAAAGGCCTCAATGCATTGCAGCGCATCAGCCAGTACGACTCGAATTTCGTCACCATGCTCTCCACCCCGCGCAACATCGCCCGCGTCTGTGAATATGCAGATGTGCTTGTGGGTGCGGTTCTGGTGCCGGGTGCCCGTTCCCCGATCATCATCACGCGTGAGATGGTAAAGAAAATGAAGCACCGGTCTGTTTTTATTGATATCAGCATTGACCAGGGCGGGTGCAGTGAAACCTCCCGTCCGACAACCCATGAACACCCCTCTTATGTTGAAGAGAATGTGGTGCACTATTGTGTACCCAATATGCCAAGTGTGGTGGCGCGGACTGCCACGTATGGTTTTGTAAATGCAGCCATTGCATACATCCTGGAGATTGCAAATCTGGGCGTGGACAAGGCCATTGAAAATCCTGCCATCGAGGCCGGCGTCAACACCTATAAAGGTGAACTGCGCCACCTTTCCCGCCTGAAGAATAAGGAGTAAAAGATGGATTGGAATAGTATTTATCAATCGCGCGTGAAAACGGCAGAGGAGGCAATTCAAGCGGTCAAGTCTGGGAATCGAATCTTTATGACCGGCAACGTTTCAGTACCGCAGAAACTTCTGGCCGCCCTCGTGGCATACGCGCCCAAATTGAAGGATGTGCAGATTTGTCAGGCGCTTTCTGTTGGCCCTGCTGACTATGTCAATCCGGAAATGGAAGGTCATTTGCGGGTCAATTCGATGTTCGTATGCGCCAATATCAGAAAAGCAGTGCAGGAAGGCCGCGCTGATTTTACTCCCGTGCTGCTCTCTGAATTTCCTCTGCTCTTCAAGGATAACCTCCTCCCTGTGGACGTGGCGTTCGTCCACGTCTCCCCGCCTGACGAGCACGGTTTCTGCTCGCTGGGTGTGGAAGTCGGTCTTACCAAATCCCCGGCAGAATCGGCAAAAATCATCATTGCCGAAGTCAACGACCAGATGCCGCGTACCCTGGGCGACTCGTTTATTCACGTCAGCCGCCTGACGCATATTGTGCCGGTCAATTACCCGATTCCTGAAATGCCGATGTCTGGCGAGGCTACCGACCCAATTACCGAACGGTTGGCCGGTTACGTGGCCGACCTCATCCCAGATGGCGCCACAATGCAGATGGGTATCGGAGCTATACCGGATGCGGTATTAAAATTCCTTTTCCATAAAAAAGACCTGGGCGTACACAGCGAACTGATTTCAGACGGCGTTATAGATTTGGTTGAGGCTGGCGTGCTGACAAGTGCTCGCAAAACCTTACTCCCCGGCAAGATTGTGCTCGGTTTTGTGCTTGGCTCCAAGCGCCTGTATAGTTGGGTGAACGACAACCCGCTATGCGAATTTCGCCGCACCGAGTACGTCAACGACCCGTTTGTCATCGCCCAGAACGACAAAATGGTGGCCATCAACTCAGCCATCGAAATTGACCTGACCGGGCAGGTTTGTGCAGACAGCATAGGCCCCAAATTTTTTAGCGGCATCGGCGGTCAATTCGATTTTATCTATGGCGCTTCCCGTTCGAAGGGCGGTATCCCGATCATTGCCATGCCCAGCACCAATGTCATGAAAGATGGTACACCCGCCAGCAAGATTGTCCCGATGCTCAAACAGGGCGCGGGCGTCGTCACCGGCCGTAATCACGTCCATTTTGTCGTCACCGAATACGGCGTGGCCGACCTGTACGGCAAGTCCATTCGCCAGCGGGTCAAGGCGCTCATTGGTGTTGCGCATCCCGATTTCCGCGCCGACCTGGAAAAACAGGCCAACGAACTGAACTGGATTTAGTCATTGGGCGGCGTGGAGACCGATTCTGCAAATAAACATAAGGGCGGCCAATCAGCCGCCCTTTGGCATATAATAGGGACATGGATAGAAAAGCTAAAATTGTTGCCACGATGGGGCCAGCCAGCCAGGACGAGGCCGTTCTTGAGAAATTGTTCCTGACCGGGATGGATGTTGCCCGCCTGAACTTTTCGTATGGAACGCACGAATCGCACGCCGCCTGGACCCTGTCCCTGCGCGCCATTGCGACGCGTCTGGGGCGGCCCCTGGCGATCCTCCAGGACCTGCAAGGGCCGAAGATCCGCATCGGTGTGCTGCCCGAGCCGTTGACACTCGCGGCAGATCAGCAGGTCCGGCTATACCCGGAGGACGCAGCCAGGCCCGTTGGTGTTTCCATCCCGGTTGATTTTCCACAACTATTTGGTGCAGTCAAACCCGGCGATCGCATCCTGCTCGATGATGGGCGGCTGGCTCTGACGGTTCAATCCGTGGGGAGGAAACAAGTGCTGGCCGAAGTTAAAACCGGCGGCAGATTGTCCTCCCATAAGGGCATCAACCTGCCCGGGATCTCGCTCGATATCCCGGCTTTCACCGAAAAAGACGCCGAAGACCTGGAATTTGGTCTCTCCCTGGATGTGGACGTTGTGGCGATGTCTTTTGTCCAGACCGCGCAGGATGTGAAGACGGTCCGGGAGCTTGTCAAGGCGGGCGGCGAGAACAGCCCGCTGTTGATTGCCAAACTGGAGCGTCCCAAAGCGCTTGATAACCTCGAAGAAATCCTGGACGTGGTGGACGGCGTGATGGTGGCGCGCGGCGATCTGGGGGTCGAGATGGCTCCGGAAGACGTGCCCGGTGCACAGAAGCGCATCATACAGGTTGCCAACCGCAAGGGCAAACTCGTCATCACGGCCACGCAGATGCTCGAGTCCATGATTCACAACCCTCTCCCGACGCGTGCCGAGGCTTCTGACGTCGCTAATGCCATCTACGATGGGACGGATGCTGTTATGCTCTCTGCTGAAACAGCGGCGGGTGAATACCCGGTGGAAAGTGTGGCGCTGATGGATCGGATTGTGCGCCAGGCCGAAGAAAATTACGACCAATGGGGGCACGGGCAGGTACTGGAAACCGACGAGCATGATGATGTCGTTGCGATTGCCTACGCCGCAAGAGAACTGGCCAAGGACCGCGACGTGGAAGCGATTGCCGTCTTCACCCGCACCGGGCGGACGGCCATCCTGATGTCTAAAGCCCGTCCGTGCGTGCCGGTGCTGGCCTTCACGCCGGTTGAGGAAACCTACCGGCGCATGGCGCTGGCCTGGGGCGTGACACCTTACCGCGTCCCCTGGGCGGATACGATGGAAGAGATGATCGGGCATGTGGAAACTGCCCTGCGGGAGAGCGGCCTCGTCCGGCCGGGTGGACAGGTGGTGCTGGTCTCGGGCTTCCCGGTGCGTGATTTCAGGCAGCCCAATATGGCGCTGCTGCATACGGTTGGTTGAATTGCTGGAGCGGACACGTGGGTGCGCCCTTACTCTTTACTGGAAATAATTAATCCGATCCCGATAAAAATGCCCCCCACGATGAACAGGGGGTTAATATTGTCCCCCAGGAAAATGGCGCCCAGAACAGTCCCGACGACCGGCTGGGCGAAGAAAGTCAACGAAGCAACGCCCGCCTCCAGTTTCGCGAAGGCCGTGTTCCACAGGTACATGGCCAGGGCGGTGGAAATGATGCCCAAGAAGAGCACCCCGGCGACCACACCCCAGCCGATCGGACCATAGCCCCGCGTCGCCGCCTCCCAAGCCCCCAGCGGTAGGCAGACCGGCAGCCCGCCAGCGAAGGCGATCAGGCTGGTGGAGAGCACGTCCACATTGCGCGTCACCCGGCGGACCAAGACCGAGTACAGCGCCCAGGTCAGCGCCGCGGCGACCAGGCTCAAGTTGCCCCAGAACAGCTGCGAGGAGAGCTGGGCGGTGCGCGGGTCGATGACTGCCAGCACGCCCAGGCTGGCGACAACCAGTGCCAGCAGGCGGCGGGGGGTGATCTTCTCTTTGAGAATGATGGCGGCGAAAAGCAGGATGAAGGCCGGGGTGGCCGAGGTGACCAGCGAGCCGTTGGCCGCCGTGGAGAGGTTCGTGCCGACGAACTGGAAGCCGAGCGAGACTCCATAGCCGATTAGCCCGACTGCGAATACGCCCCAGAACTGTTTGGCTGTTACCTTCCAATTTTTCCGTACCAGAACGATGACTGCCAGGGTCAGTATGCCCAGCACCAGCCTCAGGACGATCAGCGAGAAGGGCGGGATGATGGCCATAACGGCCTTGCTGACCACGTACATGCCGCCCCAGATGGCGGTGGCGGTCAGGCCGGCGAGGATGCCGAGCAGCGAATCTCGTTTCATTGGCGGGGGTCCTTGGGCGCAGATTTTGATGATTATAACAGCAGGGGCGAGTCCGAGACTCGCCCTTACTCTTCGTATTCCTTTTTCGATTGCCGTATGCGTTTGACCGCTCCCCGGCGCTTCTTGGAATCCACTCGCCTCATCCGGGATGCCATGGTTGGACGGGTAGGTTGCCGCTTCTTTGGCTTGACCAGCGCCTTCTGGATGAGCGCCGCCAGCCGCAGTTCGGCATCGGCGCGGTTCTGCTCTTGAGCGCGGTAGCGTTTGGCCTCGATAAGCAGGACACCCTCCCCGGTCATTTTCGCCCCGGCGAGTTTGACCAGCCGCGCCTTTACATCCTCTGCCAGTGACGGGGAATTGCGCACGTCAAAGCGCAGTTGGACAGCGGTTGCCACCTTGTTGACGTTCTGTCCGCCGGGGCCAGAGGCCCGCACGAAAGTGCAGGTCAGTTCGTCGTCGGGAATAGAGAGGGTGGAAGTGATTTGGAGCATAAAGATTGAAGTAGTGGCGACCAGCTGGTCGCCACTACGGTTAGAACATCATTGCATTGATCTTCTCAATCGTCTCACGCGCGGGCCGTAGGTCCGGATCGGCAAGGCGGTTGAGAGGGGTATCCACCAGGTTGAAAGTTTCGGTCAAGGTGGGTTTGGACTCGTTAATATAGAGCAGTCCGGTCACCAACCAGTTGTTCAGTTGGGTGCTTTCCAGCATCTGAAAGGCATTCGCCCGACTGGTGGGGTCATAGTCTTTTTCGAGTTTCTTCAGGAGCACGGTCGAACCGTCGTGCATGCTGACTTCGCGCACAGTGCCTTCGGCGAATTCGCCTTGCAGTTCGATTTCGTCCAATGCCGGGATGAAGGAAATCTCATGCAGGGGCGCTTCGTGGTCCTTCCCCCAGGTGTAGGAGTGGGTGGCGTCCTCCTGGTTGTTGAAGGTCACGCACGGGCTGATAATGTCAAGCACTGCCACGCCGTGATGGCTAAGGGCGGCTTTGAGCAGTTCCTTGACCTGTTTGGCGTCACCAGCGAAGGAACGTGCCACAAAAGTGGCATTGGATGCCAGGGCTTCCATACAGATGTCCACGGGCATATATTGATTGGTGCCTTGGTGCTTCAGGTTCAGACCCACCTCGGCCGTGGCCGAGAACTGACCTTTTGTCAGGCCATAGACGCCGTTGTTCTCGACGATGTACACAATCGGTGCGTTGCGGCGTACCATGTGTTTAAAACCGCCCATCCCGATGGAGGCGGTATCGCCGTCGCCGGAAATGCCGATGGCGCGCAGGGTTGTATCGGCGAACAGCGCGCCGGTGGCAAGCGAGGACATGCGTCCGTGCAAGCCGTTGAAGCCGAAGGAGCGGTTCAGGAAATAAGCCGGGCTTTTAGACGAGCAACCAATGCCGCTGAACTTCATGATTTCTTCCGGGACGATATTCAGGTCGTAGCAGGCGGTGATGATCTGGTTGGCAATGGAATTGTGTCCACAGCCCTGGCAGAGCGTGCTGGGCAGGCCGCGGTAATCGTTTTTGGAAAGGCCAGCCTTGTTGGTTTGAACGGGAGCGGGTGTGGTCATTATTTCTCCTCCTGTGCCAGGATGGCCTCTTTGACCCATTTGGCGGTCAATGGCAGGCCGTCACTGTGACAAGCCGAACGGAACTTGTGAGCCTGGTCGGGCAGCACGGCGCTCAAGATCTGGCGCAATTGTCCGTCGCGATTGGCTTCGACGATGTAGATACGTTCATATTTCTTGATGAAATCCTGGGCTTCTGCCGTGCAGGGCAGGGCGCGCAGGCGTAGAAAAGCGGTTTTCGGACCTCCGGCCTGCTTCAGTAAAGCCAGGGCTTCTTCCACCGCCGGTTCGGTCGAGCCGTAGGCGATGATTCCAACTGTTGCGCCTTTGGCCGCCTTGATAACGGGTTTCGGGACGAGGGTCCGGGCGGTATCGTATTTCTTCTTGAGCCGGGCCATGTTGTTTTCCCAGGTGTTGGCATCTTCAGTGTAACGGGCATTCTCATCGTGGCCGGTACCGCGCCCGAACCAGGCCGCGGAGGGATGCTTATTGCCGGGCACGGTGCGGAAGGGGATCCCGTCGCCATCTGAATCCTTGTAGCGGCCCCAGACGCCGTTGAGTTTTTCGAGATCGGCTTCCCAGAGAACCTTACCGCGCTCCAGCGGGGTGTCGGGATATTCGAAGGGCTTCGTCATCCACTGGTTCATTCCCAAGTCGAGGTCACTCAGCACAAACACGGGCGCCTGTAGATGTTCGGCCAGATCGAGGGCTTTCCAGCCGAACTCGAAGCATTCCTGCACTGAGCCGGGCAGCAGGATAATATTTTGTTTGTCGCCATGACTCAGGAAATAGGCCTCGGTCAAATCGCCCTGGGCAGTACGGGTTGGAAGGCCGGTGCTGGGCCCAATGCGTTGCACATCCCAGATGACGACCGGCACTTCGGCATAGTAAGCCAGCCCGGCATACTCCGCCATCAGGCTGATTCCGGGACCAGAGGTCGAAGTCATTGAGCGCAGCCCGCCCCAGCCCGCCCCGATTGCCATGCCGACCGCAGCCAATTCATCCTCAGCCTGCAGGACGGCATAGGTCTGCTTGCCATCCGTTGTCTTGCGTAGTTGCGGGAGAAAAACATTGAGCGATTCGGCCAGCGTGGAGGCCGGGGTGATGGGATACCAGGCGGCGAACTGCAGGCCGCCGTAGATGGCGCCCAACGCCGCGGCAGTATTGCCGTCGGCCATGACAAAGCCGGAGGTGGAATCCATCTGTGCGACGGAATATGGATCGGACTTTTTTAGGTTTTGGGTAGCCCAGTCTGCAGCGGTTTTGATCGTGGTGAAATTGGAGTCTATGGCTTGTGCTTTGCCTTTGAAATGGAAACTCAATGCCTGCTTGATGGTTTCCAAGTCAATCCCAAGCATTTGCGCCAGAATGCCAACATAGACCATGTTCGCAATGTAATCTCGCAAAGCTGGGGAGACGTTTGCTGCGCGCGCCATTTGTTTAACCGGCATTGGATAGACGGAAATATCGCTGCGGGCGATGGGCAGTCTAATATCGTCGGCGTAGAAAAAAGCTCCCCCAGGCCGGACAGAGGCCAGATCCCGGGCGAACGAGACCGGGTTCAGGGTGACGACCACCTCCTGTTCATCACGCCGGGCAACGAATCCGTCTTTGCTGACGCGAATGGTGTACCATGTGGGTAAGCCTTGGATATTGGATGGGAATAGATTCTTGCCGGAGACCGGTATACCCATTTTGAACAATGCCCGCAATAACGTAACGTTAGCGGTCTGCGAACCGGACCCGTTAACGGTGGCGATGGTAACGGAAAAATCGTTGATTACTTTTTCAGACATGAAAACTCCTGTTTGTTTTGATGCAAAAATTGACAAAAAGAGGCCAATTGATAATAAATCAAACTGGCAAGAGGGTCAAGGGAAAAAACGAAGAGCGAAGCTGGAAGGTTTCGCTCTTGAATTAGTTAGGAAACACGAGTTTCCCTGAATATTACCCTTTCAAGGCTCCGGCCATCAACCCGCGCAAGAAATAGCGTCCCAGGAAAAGATAAAGCAGTAATGTTGGAAGGGCAGCCAGCAAAGTAGCGGCCATCAAGACGTTCCATTGCACGAGCTGACTACCCGCCAGGTTGTTGAGCGCCACTGTCACGGGCCAATGTGATTGATTGGTCAGGACGACTGCGAAAAGGAATTCATTCCAGGCCTGGGTGAACTGCCAGATGATGACCACGGCAAAGCTTGGCGCCGAGAGCGGAAACATAATATATCGATACAAACCCATCAGACCGGCGCCGTCAATTTTGCCAGCATCTAGAATTTCAGTTTCGATTCCTGCATAGTAGTTACGGAATATTAAGGTGGTAATCGGAATACCGTAAATAATGTGTACTAAAACCAGGCCGGGAATATCTCCGTACAGCTTGATGGCTTGCATGAACTTCACGAGCGGGATCAGAATACTCTGGTATGGGATGAACATCCCAAACAGGATTAATGTGAATACAAGATTCGAGCCGCGAAACTTCCATTTCGCAAGAAGATAGCCATTCAACGATCCGAGCAGGGAAGAAAGAATTGCCTCCGGGATAACCATCATCAGACTATTGTTTATATTGGGGGCAAGTTGCTTATAACCTGCAATGAAATTTGCGATGTGAAGACCATTTGTCGGTAAAGACCACATCGTCTTAAGATCGACCTGGTCGAAAGATTTGAAACTCGTGAGCAGCATTAAATATATAGGGAGAAGATAGAAAACTGCCAGGATGATCAAGATGATATAAAAAAGAGTATGGGTCAGAACACGGCGAGTCATAGTTGAGTCTCCGTGCGCATATTATGAACCAGATAGGGTACAACCAGAATCGCTACGCTGACAAGCATCAGGACGCCGATAGCTGCTCCTTGAGCGTAGTTGGTACCGTCGAAAGTCGTAGTCCACATATAAATACCCGGAACATCCAGACGAATATCTTTATTGCCGAGGGCGACAATCAGGTCAAATATCTTAAGCGACATATGTGCCAAAATGATTACCGCACTGAGCGTTACTGGCTGAAGCAGAGGAAAAATAATATAACGATAAATCTGGAATTCACTCGCTCCATCGACGCGCGCGGCTTCGCGCAGATCATCTGAAATGCTGCGCATACCGCCCATGTAGAGCGCCATTGTGAACCCCGATAGTTGCCAGACTGCTGGGATCACAGTAAATGCCATCCCCCACGGTTGTGGCGTGGAGTGCCATAGGCTGATGAACGATTTTAGTCCAAGTGTCTGGAAAATAAGATTGATCCCGGTGATGCGATTTCCTGTAGCCGGATTCATTAACCATCCCCAGACTACACCTGAGGCGATGAATGATATGGACATCGGGAACAAGAAAATACCTCGAAAGAGCGCTTCGCCTTTGAGTTTTTGATCGAGTAAAATAGCCAAACCCAACCCAAGAATGAGGCAGCCCAAGATGAAACCGACAGTAAACACTGCAGTATTGCGAACATCGATCACAAAGCGGGGATTATTATGAAACAGGATATAGTATTGTTTCAATCCGACCCAGGTGAAGTCCGGGTTCAGACCCTTCCACTTGCTCAATGAGACCCGAATGGACCAACCAATGAAGCTATATACAAAAATAGCTACCGCTACCATCGACGGGAGCAACAAGGCGATGGAGAGCACGGTCTCACTTTCAAACATCGATATAACTAGTACGATGCCTATGTAAAATATCAATCCACCCGCTAAAAGGCCGAGTGAAGTGAGATTTTTCTCTGCAATAATCAGGTGTATTTTTCCAAGGGTAAAAATGCAGACCGCACCTAGGAGGATCAGAGCAAGCGCTAGAATAAGTCTCGGCACTCGAAGCGTGAACTTACGAAACATCCGCCACCTCTCTTCCGGTTGTAGCATTCCTAAATTTTTTTAAACCTGTTTAAATCATAGTAGCCAATTTAGGGCCTGTCAACCTTCAGGTTATAGAGGATTCGCTGCCCTGGAACCGCATTGTTCGGAATGGGCGGCTCATAGAGCCGCCCATTATTCATCTTACTTTTTAGCTTTTTTTGATTAACTATGGGCAGGTGCCGTCTGCCTTGCAGGCGGCAACCAGTGCGGCCTGGAAGTCGGCGGTCTTGCTCGTGTCGGCCTGGAACAGACCGATGGCGGTCCCGATCGAGGTTACCCAGGCCGGGGCGGCAACCACACCGTGGAACAGGCTACCGACCACAACATTGCTGGCCCAGTCCTTGGCAGCATCCTGCGAGTATTCGCTGAACAGCGCTTGATTGCAGTCCGTGCGGGCGCAGATGGAGCCCTTGAGCGGGTTGAAAGCTTCCTGGCCGGCCCTGGAAGCGGCGACGGTCAACCAGGCGATGGTAGCATCCGGGTGCTTGGCGGCGACGGGCAGCACGAAGCTGTCAGACAGGAAGTTGAAGGTGCCATAGGTGCCCGGGGAGACGGCCCAATCGAAGTCAGTATGAGGCGTCAAGGCGAGACCATTGGGGGCCGGGTTGGCGAAATAGCCATAAGCCCAGTCACCCATGATGTTGAAGGCAGCGTCGCCATCAATCATCATCTTGGAAGCGGGCTGCCAGTCGGACAGGGTGGAGGCGTCGGCGTTGGTGTAGGACAGGGCCTTGGCGAAGTTGGCGATACCCGCGGCAACATCCGCACCAGCCCAGTCAGTGGTGGGCGGAGTGGTCCACAGGCCGTTCCACTTATCTGCTCCAATTGTGCCGATCATGACGTTCTCGAACAGGTGGACAGCGGTCCAGGGGCCACCGAGGGACAGGCAGATCTTGCCGGCGGCCTTGATCTGGTCGCAAACGGCGAAGAAGGCATCCAGAGTTGTGAAATCGGTCTTGGGGTTGGCAGTGACGCCAGCCGCGGCCAGGACCTTGGGGTTGTACCACAGCACGTTCGAGCGGTGAATGTTCACCGGGACGCTGTAGGGGTGTCCGTCCTGTGAGATCAAAGGCAGAAGGGTCGCGGGCAGGACTTTGCCAAAATCGGTCGACGCGAACAAATCATCCAGTGGCTTGACCTGACCGGCAGTTACGTAAGTGGCAATGGTCTCCTGACCGGCATGGGCTTGCCAGGAATCGGGCGCGTCACCGGCAGCCAGGCGGGTGGCCAGAACGGCTTTGGCGTTCGTGCCAGCGCCACCAGCTACAGCTGCATTAACGAACTTGATATTGGGGTATTGCTGGTTGAAGACTGTGACCATGGCGGCCAGGCCGTCTGCTTCACCGGGGCCGACCCACCAGGAGAATACTTCTACTTCGGTGCTTGTGGTTGGAGCAGGAGTCTTTGCAGCCGGTCCGCAAGCAGACAGGACAAGTATAGCAACAATCATGAGGCTTAGAAAGCCCCAACTGAACTTTTTAGATAACATTCTCTTTCTCCTTTGTTCATAAAAATTTAGGGGGGTTGAATAGGGGAAAATGAGCAAGTATCAACTCAAATATGCGCACCTCCTTAATTACTATTTCTGTTGGTATGTTAAGACAGCACGCCACGTTTACAGATCACGTTTACAGATTAATTAATGCTAGCACCCTACATCTTCAGATTCTACCACCTTAATGGAAAAATAAATATATACGGGGGATAAAACTTGTTGGTGGTCGTTTCCGGGTGTCACAACACTCAACAGTTGCCGCCGGCCCCCATAACTTTCTCTGGACAATAAAAAAAGCCTGACGAGCAACCGTCAGACTTTTGAGTTCATCTTTTCAGCAAATCTGTTATGGTCGCGGCCATCAACGCTGCGCCGCGCGGCAGGGCCGCCTCATCAATATCAAACCTGGGATGGTGATGGCCGGCATCCAGTCCCTTTTCGGGATTGGCCGAGCCGATGAAGAAGAAGCACCCGGGCACTTTTTCTAGGACAAAGGCGAAATCTTCCGAGCCCATTGTAATGTAATTTGCGGTGTCCACGTCCGCTTCGGGGAACAGGCGGCGGGCAACTGCCTGGACGCGCGCAGCAGTCTCGGGTTGGTTGATCGTGGCTGGAGTCAGAATCTGCAGTTCAATTTCTGCCTGACAGCCCATCCCTTCGGCGATCGAATGGACCGTCTTCTCGAAGCGTTCCAGAACCCGGGTGCGGACCGCCGGCTCGAAGGTGCGGATTGTCCCGGTCATTTCGACCGTGGGTGGGATGACGTTAAATGTCTCGCCGCCGTGGATGGTGCAGACACTGACAACCGCTGTCTGCAGGGGTGCGATGTTACGGGCAACGATCCCTTGTAGCGCAGAGACAACCTGCGCCGCGGCCAGGATCGGATCCACGGCCAGATGAGGTACCGCGCCGTGTCCGCCTTTGCCGCGCACCTTGATTTTGAAGATTTCTGCTCCGGCCATGACCGGGCCACCGGCAATGCCGACCCAGCCGACGGGCTTTTCGTTCCAGACGTGCAGAGCTAAAGCAACATTCACTTTGGGGTTTTCCAGCACGCCGTCCTCGATCATTTTTTCCGCACCGCCCATGCCTTCTTCGGCAGGTTGGAACATGAACTTAACTGTTCCGGACAGTTGGTTGCGATGAGCGTTGAGCATTTTGGCAACGGTCAACAGGACGGCGGTGTGGCCATCGTGCCCGCAAGCGTGCATCACGCCGGGGTTCTGGGATGCATAGGGCGCGCCGGTCTCCTCGCGGATGGGCAGGGCGTCCATGTCGGCACGGACGAGCACCACCGGGCCTGGTTTGGCTCCATCGAGCAGGGCCACCACACCCGTCCCGCCAACCCCGGTATGCACTTCCAGACCGAGAGAAGTCAATTCTTTGGCGACAATTCCAGCCGTGCGGACTTCGTGGAAGCCGAGTTCCGGATGGGCGTGGAAGTCACGGCGCATGGACTGGGTGTATTCGAATAAGGCCTGGGCTTCAGAGAGAAAATCGGGCATGGGGTACCTCACTTGTTATAATGGATTAGGTTGTCGCATTAAAATAAAGCACGCGGAATTTTTCTTCATAGCGCGGAGCTTCGTCGGTGCTGTCTTCAGTATGGCGGGAACGCATCCGCTGCTCGAATGTGAGCGGGTCGCCTATCTGGGACTTGTGCTCTTTCAGTGCGTTCATTTTCACTTCCCAGGTGTCGGTTACATCCAAGGTGACTGTTGGGCTGGCAGCCAACGAGACCCATACTTCGCGCGGAGTATGGGGCTGCAGTCCTTCGTTTTTGAGCAATTCGGGAAAGAAGTGACCGTTCCCGGCGGCGGGAAAGACGGCATCCAGTACGACCTGTCCGGCAGCACGGTGGTCGGGATGGTTGACTCGTCCGAACCAGGAGTAGAGCAGGGTGGGGTCGCAGGTGACGAGGATGTCGGGTTTTTCACGACGGAGGACGCGCACTATTTCCCGGCGCAGTTCCAAGCTGGGGACGAGATAACCGTCCTCCAGTTGCAGAAAACGGACCGACCGGGCGCCGATGACCGCTGCGGCATTCTGTTGTTCCGTCTGACGAATGGCACATAACTGTTCCGGTGTCACGTCTGACCCACCGCCTTTATTGCCGTTGGTCAGCAAGAAGTAATGGATTTCGTGACCGGCTCTGGACCAGCGGGCGAGTGTGGCGCCACAGAAAAATTCCGGGTCATCCGGATGTGCCAGGATGACCAGGATTTTTTGGGATTTCTCCCAGGCATCGGGAGTTTTCTGACTATCTTCGCTCATGTTTTTCTTTTTCGGGCTTGGGGCAATTCTCACACGGTTCCTGGGATTTGCGCCGCAGGGCCTCCAGTTCGTCCCAGGGTTCCACGTCTTCACGTGCAAATTCCCGCCAGCCTACGTCGGGCAGGTCCACGCGGATGGTCATTTGCAGTGGATTAACGTCAAGCACTTTGCCTTCGCCCAGCGGGGTGACGACATGCTTATTACGTTTGGGCAGTTCTTTACGGGCGGCGGCGTACTGCTCGTATTCGTAGACCAGGCAGCAGCGCAACCGTCCGCACATGCCGGTAATTTCGGTCGGCGTGAGCGAGATGCCTTGCTCTTTCGCCATTTTGATGGAGATGGGGCTGAACTCGGTTAGGAACCTGGAACAGCAGCGCGTTTCCATGCCGCAGGCACCCATCCCACCCAGCATCTTCGCCACGTCGCGCGGACCGATTTGCCGCATTTCCACCTGGGGCTGCTGGTAAAGTTTCTGCATGTCGTGCCGCAGGGATTTCAGGTCAGCCTTGTCCTCGGTCTCCGTGCTGTACATCAGGCTGAGGCGCAAGCCGTCGAAGGAAAATTCGGCGGCAATGATCTTGACGCCGGATAGTTTAAGATGGGTGGCGCGTTCCCGGCAGGCGATCATCGCCTCGAGTTCTTTTTGTCCCCATATACGACGCAGAATCAGGTCGCGCGGGGTGGCGATACGCTCAACGGGTTTGCACGTCCCTTCAGAGGGCGAAGCGGGGTTCTCGACAATTTGCGTAACCTGGCCCAGTTGCTTGCCGCGCGAGGTTTCAACGATGACGTGGTCGCCAACCTTGATGTGCGGTACGGACGAAGCGTCAAAGTGATAGGCTTTGCCAATTTGTGCAAAACGGACACCAACGATAAATGGTTGCATGGTAGGGATTATACCGTAGAGAAGACCAGTCGGATCGTCTCTGGGAATCTAGATGATGTTGATCTTTGGGATGTTATTTTGTTCCAGGGCTGTTACACTGACCCTGGCTGCGACCTGCTCGGCGATGGATTTGAGCGCTTGCGCGGCTGCCGAATCGGGGCGGGACGCCACAATTGGTTCACCGGTATCGCCACCGATTCTCACAGACTGTTCCATCGGCACCGCGCCCAGGAAAGGTACTTTGGCAACCCGCGCCAGGTCTTCGCCGCCGCCGGACCCAAAAAACTCGCCGCGCATATTTTCGATGACTCCCAGGATGGGCACTTCGAGTGTGCGGAACATCTCCAACCCGCGGCTGGCGTCTTCAAGCGAGATGGCCTGGGGCAAGGTCACAATAACCACTCCGGAGAGCGGCAGCGTCTGCGCCAGCGACAGAGGCACATCGCCGGTACCGGGTGGCAGGTCAATAATAAGATAGTCCAGTTCACCCCATTCCACGTCAGACAGGAACTGGCGAATGGCGGAATTGAGCATCGGACCGCGCCAGATGAGTGGCTGTCCGGGCTTGACCAGAAAGCCCATGGACATCACCTTGACACCATAGGCATCAGCCGGGATAAGTTTACTATCTTTCGTGCCGGGAATATCGTGGATGCCCATCATCGTCGGGATGTTGGGGCCGTAGATATCGGCGTCCATCAAGCCAACCCGCGCTCCGGCCTGAGCCAGTGCCACGGCCAGGTTGGCGCTGACCGTGCTCTTGCCCACGCCGCCCTTACCGGAAGCCACTGCGATGGCGTTGCGTATGGGGAGCTGCAAAAGTCCTCGCAAACGCCCGTCAGCAGGGACGTTGGCAATCATCTTGATGTAAACAGTCTTCACACCGGGGACGGTCAGCGCGGCTTGGCGGGCAGCTTTTTCGATACTGCCCTTGAGAGGGCAGGCCGGAGTGGTCAGGAGGATGGTAAAGCTGACTGCCGCGCCCTTGATTTCCAGGTCGCGGACCATATTCAACGTGACCAGATCTTTGTGCAATTCGGGTTCCTGGACTTTGCTCAGAGCGGCCAGAATTGTTTCAGCAGATATTTTTGGGGACATGGCTACCTTTAGATTGATTTATTTATGCCATTCAGCGGCACACTCGTTCTGTAAGAACACACTTACTTCGGTCCTGGCCGTCTCGAACAGTCCGGTTAATTCTTCATCCGAGCCGTGGAAACGCTTGAGGGATTGTTTGGCACACACAATGCAGCCATGCATGGCGCGGAATGCATCCGCATTACAGGTGGCGCAATTGTTCAAGCGTGCCATCATCAGGATGAATGCCATCTGCTCTGGGCTATCCGGTCCGGTTTTTTTCACAGCCGCGACCAACTCCTGCCACGTTGTGCCACGTTCGTTGCAGAGCGGCGAGATGCCGCGGGGAGGAAAGATCAGGTCGGTGTCAGGGTTGTACATTTCGACGTTCATTCGCCTTGACTTGTGCGGGAGGCTGCCTTGGCAGCCCGTGCGGCATCTTCGCGTCTCGCGTTAACTGGACGTATGTTCTCGTAGTACCTGGCTGATTTCGACAACCTGGTTTCGTCGTACACATTGCGAGTGAAGGATGCCAGTTCGTAATCATGATCCATTTTGATGGCGTCAAACGGGCAGAATTCTGCACACAACCCGCAGTTCATGCAGATATCAGCGTCAATATAAAACTCGGCCGGGTCTGGAATCGGGCGGCCAGTGGCGGGATCGGTGGAGCGGACGATCCAGATGCACTGCGGCGGGCAGACTTTGGCGCAGATTCCGCAAGAAGTGCACCGCAGTGGCTTTTCTCCGTTCGGGCCTTCATCATAAACCAGGAACGGCACAAAACGGAATTCTTCCGGGACCGGGATTTTTTCTTCCGGGTATTGCACGGTGAAAATGCCACGCGCATCCTTGCTGCCGCGGTGGGCGATGCCTTTATCAGTGTGGTAACGTTTGCCCAACCAGCTCAGATCGTCGAGGTAGGTTTCAGCAAAGCGCTTGAGACTGACGCTGAGGCCTTTTAAGATACCTTTACCATACATATCGCTCATGGATTTCTCCTACCGGTCCACTTCACCGAGAACAATGTCAATCGAGCCGAGCACGGCCACCACGTCGGCCACTTTCTGTCCGATGCATATAGGGCCGAAGGCGGTCAGGTTGATGAACGATGGAGCGCGGACGTGGTAGCGCCAGGGGGTGGGCTTGCCATTCGAGATGACATAGAAACCGAGTTCGCCCTTAGGACCCTCAACCCGTCCATATGCTTCGCCGGGCGGGACGCGCACCTGATACATCGGCTTTAGAGCCATCACCGGCCCATCCGGAAGCTGCTTGACAGCCTGCTGGACAATACGAATGCTCTGGCGGATCTCGTCAAAGCGCACCATCAACCGGTCGTAGATGTCACCATTTGTGCGCACAACCACGTCAAACTCGAAGCGATCATAGATGGAATAGGGTTCGGCACGGCGCACGTCGTAAGGGATGCCAGAAGCGCGCAGCAATGGGCCGGAGGCAGAATACTTGATCGCATCTTCGGCGGTTAGAACGCCCTGTCCGATCCCGCGCGAGCGGATAATTTCGTTTTCGCTCAAGAATCGGTCAATTTCTTCTATTTTGCGCGGCAGCCGTTCAAAGAATAAGCCCTTGATTTTTTGGAGAGTACCTTCCGGAAGGTCCCGGGCAACGCCGCCAAAGCGGAAGTAGTTACACATCATGCGCGAACCAGAGACTGCTTCGAAGATGTCCAGAAGCAGTTCACGCTCTTCCAGGGCATACAGCATCGGGGTAAAATACGCACCCAGATCGTTGAGCAATGCACCGATTGCCATCAAGTGGTTGGCGATACGGGTCATTTCGGCCATCATCACACGGATGTATTCGGCGCGTTCCGTCGGTTTGACGTTCATCAGTTTTTCAACTGCCAGCGCATAGCCGAAATTATTGCTCATGGACGAGAGGTAGTCCAGACGGTCGGTGTACGGCATGTTCATGATAAAGGTATTGCGCTCACCTATCTTCTCATGGTTGCGATGCAGGTATCCCATTACCGGTTTCAGGTTGACGATTTTTTCTCCGTCCAGCACAACGGCGACGCGGAAGACCCCATGCGTGGAAGGATGTTGCGGGCCCAGGTTGACGATGATGTGGTCTGTGTCCAG
>JADGQD010000033.1 GCA_017882065.1 Anaerolineales bacterium
GCGGTAAGCGCAAGGAGACATCACCTTCGTTCAAGTTATATTTCAGGGCAGCTACCTTGAGTGCTGCCTCGGTCTGATCACCCAGGCTAGTCCAGGTGGAGCGTTCCGGTGTTGGCGGATTGATACGGGCATTGTTACAGCACAGAGCCGCTTCCAGCAGGGCAAGCAGGTCTTTTTCGAATAGTTTATCCACCGGAATGGGCGTGAATTGACCTTTTGGTTCGTAGCCTACTCCCGTGACCTGGAGCTTGTGGCGCGCCACCCAGACTTCACGCACAGTCATCTGGTTTTGGGTCAGCGTGCCGCTTTTGTCGGTACAGATGACCGAGACATTGCCCAGTGTCTCGACTACGTTCAGCCGTTTGGCTAATACACCGCGTCCGGCCAGTCGTTGCACGGCAATCGCCAGCGAAAGTGTCAGCGTGGCAGGCAGGCCTTCCGGTGTCAAAGCAACGATGGTACCCAGAGCGAGCAGCAGCGGGTTGGCGTAATGGCTGCTGACATGCGGCTCATAATTGGCAAGGGCCCAGACGATGCCGCCGATTACCACTGCCACCCAGGTAAGGATTTTTCCCAGACGTTCGAGTTCTTTCTGGAACCTGGAAGGCTCTTCCTGAACAGTCTGGGTCAGGTGGGCGATACGGCCGAACTGGGTTAACATGCCGGTGGCATAGACAACGGCCTTGCCTGTACCGGATGCCACCGATGTCCCGGCGAAGATCAGGTTGGGACGTTCCAAGTCGCTGATATTGGGAAGAATAGATGCTTCGGCTGTTTTGCGAGCTGCAACAGCCTCACCGGTCAGGGATGCATTATTGACCCGCAACCCATACTCCTCGACGACGCGAGCATCTGCGGCGATGTTATCGCCCTCGGCCAGGATCAGCATGTCACCCGGAACGACCTCGCTGGCCGGGATATGGGTTTCCGTCCGGTTTCGGGTGACGTGCGCATAAGCCGGAAGCAGGTGACGCAGCTTTTCAATGGCTTGTTCGGCGCGGTACTCACGCCAGTAGGAAAAAACACTGCTGGTAATGGTCAGGAGCAGGATGACAATCGTCAGTGTCCAATCCTTTTGCCAGAAACTGATCAGTACAGATAGGAACATCAGTAGGATGAAAGGGTGGCGGACTTGATGGACGAACCTCTGCCATTTTGGCTGGCGCGGCTGTTCAGAAAGAACGTTGTCCCCGTAAAGCGACCGGCGCGACTCTGCCTCGGCTGAAGGCAGGCCGTTCGGGGAAGTCTCCAGGGATTGGAATACTTCCGGGACGCGCAAGCTGTGGATAGGTGCTGAACTCATAGGAAAAAAGCAGGAGACGATCTTCTGACGCTCGCCTCCCGTGTATTTTATTCTTTTTTGCCTTCTTCGTCACCGGGAGCGGTTTCTTTGGGCACACCGCCGACCTTTGGTTTGCGTTTTGGCTTCCGTTGCAGATATTGATCCAGAAGAGAGGGCGCTTCCGGATGGTCGGAATGGATGGCGTGATCGTAATCGCCGGCTTTAATAGGGTCCGGTTCATAGCGTACCGGGCGGCGTACACCAAACAGTTCAAAGAAGTGGGTTACCACCACAAGCATTCGTTCGCGCAACGAATGGCGATACTCCTGCATCTTGAGAGACTGCCACTCCACGATGGATGCCATTGAACCTTGCACGCGCGCTTTTTCCCGTACAATGCGGTAGATTTGCTTAGGATCGCGGTAGCCGATGGGAGAAATCAAAAGTAAATTGGCGGCCAGCACTAACACACTGAATGTAATCAGCACCACCCAGCCGCCTTCGGTCCATTTCCCAACAATTTGCCCAACAAAGACAAATCCTGAAAGGACACCGGCGATGGTGGCTCCCAGGCTACCCCAGAAACGTTTAGTACCGGTGGTAGTCTGACGGACGTGGCGGCTGATGGCAAACCCCATAACCATGATAGGCATGAAGACTCCAATGCCGTAGTAAGGTACAGCAGCGCTGGTATTTCCGCGTACCAGAAATTGGATAATAACCGCTACAATAAAACCAGCGGTCACCGAGCGTGTAAATGTTCCCTGTGGATTGCGGTAAACGACAATTTCAGGGATTTCGCCTATTGCCACGTCGCGCCAGGCGGTTGCCTGCAGGTCTTGGAAAGCGGTCATGGATGCAGAGGCTAAAAGGGCTACTGCCAGGATTTGATAAGTCCAGTATAGAATAGTGCCTCCCGGGAGTTGGTTAAAACCGATAAACGAAAGGTTACCAACCAAGCTACGTCCCAACGTGCTATCGAACACGTTGAAGTGAACCGCGAAGTAAGCCAGTAAAGTTGTCGTGATGCCACCATAAAACAAGAACGAGGTCTGCACCATACGACCGATGCCGGATTTCCCGCCATAGAATTCCCAAAGGGCTTTCAGTTTTGGAAGATATTTTTTGCCCCATTTGACCAGGGCAAAATCCTCGTTGATAACAAACTGGATGCCGTTCGACATAGCTTCCAGGCCAGAAAGAGCCACCAGACCTTTCATCGAAGCCGTGAGCATGTGGTACATTGCCTGTAATAATGTTGGTGTTGTGACCTGTTCGGTGTAGGGTGCCGCGGCGACACCCCGGTATTTTGCGATGAATAATCCAATTGCCATTATGATAGTCAGCATGATGAAAACCCCTAAAAGCGTGAAGACCACCCGCGCCGATTCGCCGCGTCCGCGGATGGTCAGGTACCAGGTTATGGCAGCCAACCCCGCACCAATCAAGAAACGCCAGACCCAAAAAATGCTATACCATTGTCCGAGAGATAGCAACTGATCCACTCCCGAAAGCGTGGAAACCACAATCGTAAAGACATAATCTTGAATCAAGACTACGGCGACCACCAGGCTGATGCCTGGCACTAGATAGCGCATGGAAGCTGTATACGAACCACCGCCTTCGTTGAATACACCTAAAGAATACATGTAAAGAAAACCAAATATCGCATTGGCGAGTGCAATAACCAGTACAGCGACCCAGGCATATTTCTGCAAACCGTAAGGGTGCAGAGCGCTCATCATTTCCCCGGTGGCGTAGAAATAAGAAGTGAAATAGTCCACTCCAAAGAGCGCCACCGCAGCCAACAAGCCGATTTGCCCGGCTCCATGGATATGAGCACTCTCTGCCTTCTCCACAGGTGCGGCTTTGAAGGCCAGAAAAGCGATAATTATAAGTAGTCCAATAGAGAAAAACATTTTCCTTTTACCTGATCGAGATTAATTACTCGTTGGAAGACCTAAAAGAATCTCCGAGTATCTGGAGTTCTGCCAGCAAATGCCTGCGGGTAGAAACACTGAAACGGGTATCCTGGGCAATCTTGGCTTGTTCGTCAAGGACCGCGCGTACCACAAACGCCGGGACGAACATGATTCTCCCGGCAGGGATGACAACAAAATTGTGCGTCTCGATGCGGAGGGCCTGGTCGTCAAAGTATGGCAGGCGCAGGCTCAACCCACGGTTGAGACTCTGCTCGGCAGCCCGCTTTTTGATGACGCTAATAACCTCACTCGTAAGATGATTGGCCAGCGCCCGGCCCTGGTTGACCAGTTGACCGAGCATCCCATCGCGTTTCTTTTCAAACTCCTCGTCGGCAACCATGTAAGGTGCCAACGAACGGGCCGCAAAAAGGACATTCAGGAAATGCTGCATCGAAGCGATATGTGCTTCGGCTTCCTTGACGGTATTGACCAGCAGCTCGCCTTTATCGCCGAACGCCACCCATTGCGGCAGGTAGAAGCGCCGCGCTGCAGGTACGTACGGGACCTGGAGACTGCCGCGGCCATCCTCAGCATTCCCTTCTTCCGCGATCGCGTCCGTGGAGGCGGTAATTGCCGATTCCTGCTCGGTCCCATCGCTCACCGGAATGGACGGGATGTCGCCTTCCTCGGCTGGTGCGTACGCGACGATTCTGCCAGATGGCAGCATATTGCGGACCATGTGAGTTGCCGATGCAAAGCGGATCAGACTCGTGGCGATGACAATTGCCTGGTCGCTGGACTGTTCCATTTCGGTCAGCCGTTGCCGCAATGTACCATGGACATCCCGCCGGGCCAGCTTATCGGCGACACCGCCCACACGTTGTTCGCGAATTGCCTGCTGAACGGCGATAGGCTCAGTGCCTTTTGCTGCAATGACCCGATCCGGGAGCGTGAAGCGGACGCGCTGCGCCCGTTCGGCATAGGCTTCCGCGATCTGGCGCGCCTGTGCTTCGAGGAAACGTTGGACGATGGGCAGTTGGGCGTCAAAGAGAGCATTTTGACGTTCGAATTCCAGGCGCAATTGATTTGCGGGAGTACTGCCGTTATTTATATAAGGATTATTTGCCATAGTTTCATCCTATTTGAGACACAAGGCGGAAATCGTACTACTGAATTTGGTCTTGTCAAGCCCGGGTAACGAGGCGCATGGCCTCGTTGCTAAATATTTTAACGGATTATAACCCGCGTGGCTCAGGTCCCGGGAGCAAATGTGTCAATTAGTAGTTTCATATTTCCACCGGCTGAATAGAGAACGGGACAGGTGGCGCCGCGCTTGATATACTCCTGTACTTTGGTGCGCGCCTCGTCCGGCGTCCCGGAAGCGGTAATGCGCAGAACCAGTTCGTCCGGGACGAGGTGCTTGGCCTTGTTGATCTGCTCTTTGGTGGCTGGCCAGCTCAAGATGGACTGGATCTCCGCCACCAATTCATGGGAGACGCCGCTCGCCTTGGCGATGTGTGGTTGCTGGGCCAGGTACTGGCAAAGCAGCATTTTGCTGGCTTCGATCGCCTTGTCGTGGTCGTGATCCACCGAGCAGACGATCAATTGCGGCCGCTCAAGATCTTCCAGTTTGCGCCCGGATTTCTGGGCGCCTTTTTCAAGAAGATCCATGGAATGGTCATTGTGTTCAGGCGGGGCGCAGTAATTCAGTACGACGCCATCCGCAACTTCGCCAGCTAATTCCATCATCTGGTCGCCGGTGGCACCGATCATGATCGGGACATGGCGCGGTTCCCGGCGGCCGTGGACCACGTCCAATTCGATGCCGCTGACATGGATGAACTCACCGTCAAAGGTGACGCGTTCCAGGTTCAGTAAGCGGCGCAGAATTAGGACAGTTTCTTTCATCGCCGTCAGTGGCTTTTTACGGTCAATGCCGACGTTCTTTGCCAGCGGATCCCACCAGGCGCCAATACCGCAGATGATGCGGTCCTGGGCCAGGTCGTCCAACGTCAGGAAGGTGGCCGCCAGCAGGCCGATGTTGCGCGTCCAGTTGTTGATGACTGCCGAGCCGACCTTGATCCGTTCGGTCACCGCGGCGTAGGCAGCCATCGGGACAATGGCATCGCGTACCAGCCGCGATTCCGCCTGCCAGACGGCCTCGAAGCCCCGGCTTTCGGCATAGCGGACGCAGTCCAGCCCGTCGTGCAGGTCATGCGAATCTTGGAGGTAAAGTGCAACGCGTTCCATTTCATCCATCCTTCTACCAATAAATATTAGTTATCCTCCCATGGGTTTCTCGGGAGGATTGGTTTACTAGAGTTCCTGAAGCCGCTTCCACATCTGCGGGGCAAGTTCGCGCGAGCGGGCGGCGAGCCGTTCTTCGTCCATGCTTATGATTTTCTTACCTTTCATCAGGATCTTCCCGCTGCAGACCGTCGTGTCGACCGTCGCGTCCACCAGGCCGAAGATGAGATGCCCGAGGAAGTTGGCCTCGCTGAGTGGGGTGGGGGGCTGGTAGTCGAGGATGGCGAGGTCGGCGGGACGGCTCTCGGCGATCTCTCCCAGCTGCAGGCCAAACTGGCGCTCGGCGATCTGGGCGTTGTTCTGGAGCAGGAGTTGGGGAGCTTCCAGGAACGCCACACGCGGGTCATGGTTCGCCAGGCGGTGGAGCAGGTAGGCGCAACGCATCTGGACGAGCATGTCCGAGCCCATGCCGTCAGTGCCTAGGCCGACCAGGACGCCTTTCTTCAGCAATTTGAGCAGCGGCGTGACCCCGACAGCGTTATTCATGTTCGACTCGGGGTTGTGGACAACGGCGGTCTTCGTCGCAGCGAGGATGTCCATCTCGGAATCGTCAATGTGGACGCAGTGGACGAAAATGGACTTTTCCCCGGTCAGGCCCAGCTTGTCCAGGCGCTTGACCGTGGGCATATTGTATTTGGCGAGCGAGTCCTCACGGTCAGCGGTATCCTCGGCCACGTGAATGTGGCAGCCGACACCGGCATCCCTGGCGATGCCGACGCACTGCTCGAGAGTCGCATCCGACAGGGTGAACGAGGCGTGCAGGCCCATCATGGCCGCGATCTGGCCGTCGCCTTTGCCAATCTTCTTGATGAAGCGCTCGTTTTCGGCCACGCCGCCGCCGGGGATGTTACGGTCGGAGACCTCGTAGCACAGCGAGGCGCGGAGGCCCGCCTGGCGGACGGCGTTTTCGATCAGGTCGAGCGAGCCGTCCCGCATGCACGGGGAGGCGTGGTGGTCGATGACAGTCGTCGTCCCGTTGCGGATGCAGTCGATAAGGGGCAGTTGCGCGGAAAGGGTGATGTCTTCCGCATCCAGCGCCCGGTCCACTTTCCACCACAGCCGCTTGAGGATCTGGACGAAGTTGGCCGCCGGCTCCCCGGGGATGGACATGCCGCGCGCCATGGTCGAATAGAAGTGGTGGTGGGTGCAGATGAAGCCGGGGAGGACGATCTGCCCGGAGCAGTCGACGGATTCGGCCTTCGGGAAGCGGCGCTTCATCTCGGCTGAATCGCCCACCGCCGTGACCAGTTCCCCGTCGGTGACGACTGTCGCGTTCCACAGGACGCGGTTCTTTTCTCCCAGCGTGACGACAATCCCGTTCTCGAAACGAGTGGTCATGGTTCGTCTCCTAATGTTCTTTCAGAACAGAGAGTTCCTCGGCGCTGCGGATGCGCATGCCGATGGCGCCGGTGAAGCATTTCTTGGCGCAGATCGAGCAGCCGATGCAGCGCGCCGGATCGGTATATGGCAGGCCTTTTTCATCCAGCGTGATTGCCAGGTACGGGCAGCGGGCGCAGTTGCCGCAGGAAACGCACAGGAGCAGGCTGGCGTCCGAGATTTTCTTGACCGGGGTGAGTGCCATGAAGTCTGTGATGGGGTGCGGCTGGGCGATGCCGATCAATTCTCTTATCGAGCGGATACCGCGTTCTTGCATCAGGAAAGATGTGCCCGATTCCAGATCACGGATGATGCCGTAGCCCTGCTTCATGACAACGGTGCAGAACTGAACGGTCTTGACACCCAGCGCCAGGAAGTCCATGGCCGCTTTGTAATTCATCGGACCACCGTTGCCCGAGATCTCGAGGCCCTCCGGGGCGGCCTGAGCCAGAGTCAGGTAGGAGATGGGCGTGACACCCTCGCCGCTCATCCCGACGACGACGCCCTCTTCCCACGGATGGCCTTCAGCAGGGCGGAATGCCAGGACGGGGAATGAATTTGCCAGTGTGATACCCGCCTTCTTGTTCGGGTACTTGTTAAGCACCTTGCGGATGGCACGCAGGATGGGTACGATGGAGGTCACGGCGGCGGACAGCTTGAACAGCTTGGGAATGTCCGGATCGCCGACCTGCATGATCCAGTCGATGATCCTGGCGGTCAGGACCGAGTTTTGCGAGACGATGGCGCCCTCGGTTCCGTCGCCGCCCTGCGGGCAGGATAGCGAGTACTCGATGCCCATCACCCCGGCCGCTTCCAGTTTCTTCGTGTTGGACTGCCAGCCGGCCGCGTCACTCTCGTCGAGACCCGTCACCGGGCCGCCGGTAGAGGCCATCGTCAACCGGTCAGGCCATTCCCTGACCAGTTGTTCCACCTCGAGGCAGACACGGTCGAGAGAGTGGCCGGAGACGTTATCCGAGTTGCCATAAGTCAGCGGGTTGAATGCGAACATGTACTCTCCCGGGATGTGGATCGGGACGTTGTCGAAGGCAGTCTTCATCACACCGCCAGCCCAGCCAGCTTCGTAAGCCCGGGTCATCTGCTCCAGCCCGTCAGTGGACGGTGAGGCAGAGATGAGATACGGGGAAATGATTGGCCGACCAAAAAAATCGGTTGCCAAGGAGACGGGCACCGGGTTGTAGCCGGGCAGGACATAGTAGGATTTGGTCGGTTTCTCGATGGCCGGCTTCTTCCCGCCCTTGAGATAAGCGTCGATCTCGAGAGCCGCATTCTTTCCGGAGGCGACTGCCTGTACGACCGTCTTTGGACCGGTCAGCATATCGCCGGCGTAGAACAGACCCTCGGCTTGCTCGCGCGGCAGCGCCGAGCGCATCCCGATGGCAACGACGACCGCGCTGAAGCCTGTTCGCGTGCTCTCCGATCCCGGCACGTTGTGGACCTCCGCCGGGCTGAAGGCTTTCCCTGCGGGGAGTTCCACCTTGATAGTCTCCATGCCGGTGATCTTCTTCCCGTCTTTGACGATCTTGTTGAGGCGGATGCGGCCGTTAACCTCGATATCGAAGTCCACCAGTTCCTTGCGTTCCCTTGCAGTCAGCGGCATCTCCGAGAGCTTCTCCAGCATGAAGAGCTCGACATGCTTTGCGCCGCGTTGCCTGGCCATGATGGCACAGTCGACAGCCGTCGCCCCACCGCCGATGACCGCCACGCGCCCGGCGAATTGGTGCGCAGACGGACGCGCGAGCAGGTCGACCATCCTGACCGCCAGGTCTTCGTTTTCGATGCCGAGTTCGATTGGCTTCCACAGGCCGGTCGAGACGCAGACTGCATCATATCCTTTTCTGAGCAGTGCTTTCGGATCGTCAACTCTGGTTCCCGTTTTGGTCTTGATGTTCCCCAGTGTCAGGATAAACTGGATATCCGTCTCGATGACATTCTTCTCCAGGCGGTGGTCGGGGATTAAGGTGGCCATTCCCCCGAGCCGGTCATCCGCCTCCAGGATCTCCACCGCATAGCCCATCTGGGCCAGGGCGGCTGCGACTCCCAGTCCGGCCGGTCCGCCGCCGATGATGGCCACTTTCTTCCCATCCGGTTTCGGTCTGGAGAATTCCGGGATGCCTCCCAAGTTCTTTGCCAAATCGACGATGGTCGCTTGGACGAGCGGGATATTGATCGGTCCGTCGAATTTCTTGCGCGTGCAGGCGGCCATGCAAAGGGTGTCCGGGCAGACCATCCCGCAGACTCCGCCCAGCGGATTGGCATGCATGATCTCTGCCGCAGAGCGGCGGATGTCCGAAGCGTTCCCGACGCGTGCCGCCATGATGAAATCGGCTGGCGAGCAGTGAGCGGGACAGGCCTCCTTGCAGGGTTTCTCCTCGCAATACTCGCAGCGCAGTAATTCCGTCTGGAGTTGGGCGAGCGTCATGACAAGCGAGTTGACTTTAGCATTCTCCATGGAGCACCTCTGGATTTGTTATTTTGTGGAATTCATCTTTTGATTCGTAAATGTCTGACAACTTGTCTTTATGATAGCATTTTAAAAAACAAAGGGCACGCATGCGAGTGCCAGTGGTTGTGCAACTATCGAGTTCTATCAAACCAGCCCGAGCTTTTCCATCCCGCCCAGGGCTTCCAGGTCCTCAGGCAGGTCCAGATCGAGGGCGATATTGGGGCAGTCGATGACTTCCAGCCGCGCCCCGGCCTCAGTTGCCCGGTCCTTGTGAAACTGGAACGAGCCGGGTCCGTAGCCGTATTCGATTAGCCCGGCAGGGTTGACGAATAATCCATTCGTACCGTCCTGTCGTAGGTCCGGGGCAATGACCACAACCGGTGGATTCTTGCCGCGTTTCAGCAGGGCTTTCAGGTCAGTTGGCTTTATAAGCGGCAGGTCAGCGGGCAGAATGAGCACCGCGTGTGCACCCTGTGCTTTTGCGACAATCGTGGCGCGCTTGATGGCGGTATTGAACTGCGGCGCGCCATCCTCCAGAACGGTACGCCCACCCATCTCGCGCGTCAGGGCCAGAGCCGCCGGGTCGCGGCTGACAACCAAGGTGTGCAAGATTTCCGGTACCTCTTTGAGCGTTGTCAGAACATGCTCGAGCAGGTAACGATTCAGGCGGGTGCGCTGATCTTCCGTCAGCATACCGGCCAAACGAGATTTACCGCGCCGCAATGGTTTTACAGGGACGATGGCCCAGATAGTCATAAGGTTTGAATCAAGTTTAACACATCTTGGGCTAAACTTCGCCGGTCATCTTGATTTTTCATCAGGATGTTGGTAACGCATGTTGGAATTGAAATATTTTGCGCAAATTTTGCATCCACTCTATCCAGGACGAAACCGGACAGGATTTTTCCGTAATGACAGGTAATCGCCAGAGCCGATGGCTGGACGCCCAACTCGGTGTACATTTTCGCCGCCGGACCCTTGACCGTTTGCCCGCCGATAATGGGAGAGACAGCGACGACAAGTTTCGCGGCAAGGGCGGACCGGATGCCTGCTACCGCTAAAATCGGGTCAATGCTTACCCATGGATTGGATGGGCAGACCACAATCCCGTCAGCGTGCTCAATTGCTTCCAGTACTCCCGTAGCAGGCAGGGCCGTCGCGATCCCGGCGAAGCGGAATCCTTTCACCTTAGGTTCGCATTTCCGGTGGACGAAATATTCCTGAAAAGCCAGTTCGCCATCTTCAGTATCCACCATTGTGCGCACTGGCTGGTCACTCATTGGCAGGACGGGTTGCCGCACACCCCAGGCCTGGCAGAAGTCACGCGTGATTAGGCTGAGCGACTGGCCTTCCCGCAAGCGACGGGTGCGCTCGATGTGCGTTGCCAGATCCCGGTCGCCCAGGCGGAACCAGTCCGGCCCGCCGAGTTCTTGGAGGTTCTCCAGTACGTGGAAGGTTTCCTCGCGGCGGCCCCAGCCAGTCTCCGGGTTGGCTAGTCCCGCCAGCGTGTAGCAGACGGTGTCCAGGTCCGGGGAAATGTACAGGCCGAGATGTTCGAAATCGTCGCCGGTATTGACGACGATGGTCAGGTTTTCGGGTGGCAGGAGTTGGGCGAGTCCGTCGGCCAGTTTCGCCCCGCCGACACCGCCGGCGAGGGTAACAATTTTCATCCGTGGGCGTCTACTTTTTCAATCCGGATTTTGTACATGACGCGCTGTTCGCCCGGTTGACGATACGGGTATTTGGGCACGCCTCGATACTTGAGAGCCAGCGCATCGATGTGGTCGTCCGCACCATCAGTGGTGAATTCGACCACCTTACCGCGGATTTGCAGGTAGCGGTAGGGATTGGAAGGGTCCTGGATGCACACCGCCACCTGCGGACGGGTGCGCATGTTGCGGTCCTTGACGCGACCTTTCGCCGAGTTGATGAGGATATACTCACCGGCGGTGTTGAACCAGACGGGCGTTACTTGCGGCGCGCCGCCGGGCATCAGGGTTGCCAGATAGAGAAAGGCTTTCTTCTCATCTGTCAGAAGGTCGAGGTGGGTTTCAGGGATGGTTTTCATTTTTGCTCCTTCGGTTTGCGGATAAGAGTCGCCCGCATGTCGTTTTCGTTATGGAACGCGAGAATGGTCAGGATTTCATCTTCGGTACAGCCAAGCAGGATTTTGATCTCGGCGTCGCGTTTGTGCAGGTCAACCGTCAGAATAACGGCGGAAAGGTCGCGGGTCCCGGACGCGCCGGCCCACGCGTCAATCCTGCCACCTTCGCCGGAGGTGCTCCCATCGAGATAGCCGTAGTCCAGTGGATAGACGATGTTCGGGAATTGGGGATGGCGCGAGCCTTTCGGGCGGTCAATGATGACGCGGCTCCCGGCGACCAGGCGTTCGAGGTATTGCCATTAGTCGTCCGGATTCATTTCTCAAAAGCACGAATTCATATGTAAGTTCCTTTTATCTGAACAGATCGTTTTCTTTTGATCGGATCAATTCATTTAGCGAGCTTTCGCGCAGAGGGTAGGGGAAGCCTCGCACGTGAACAGCGGGAATCCCTTCGGCAGCCTCACCCATGACGAGAGAGGCGGCCGCTGCCAGTTCGTCCGCCGCGGCGACGATTGTGATCTTGAGCCGATAGCCGAACAGGTCCTGCCAGCCGCGCTTGTCCACAACGCCGGGCAGACCGGAAATGCCAATCGCCGTTCCAATTGTGCCCAGCCGCCAGGCGCGCCCGTGTGAGTCGATGATCATCACGCCGATGCGGTTGCCTGTGGCAACTTTTATTTTGAAACGGATTTTAAGAGCAGAGCGGTCGGGGTTTTCGGGCAAGAGCAGCACCCAGTCTTCGGGATTGCCGTCTTCGCCCCTAACGTTGGAGTGGTCAATCCCTGCACTGGCGCAGATGAATCCCAACCGATGCTCCACAATGATTATTCCAGGGCGGACGCGTAAGACCTCTTTACTTTCGCGCAGGATCAGTTCAACCAGGCGTGGGTCCTTTTCGCTGCGCTTAGCCAATTCGATAGCTTCTTTTGAAGGGGTGACGGTCGCCAAATTGACCAGCCGTCCTTCGGCTTTGCTGACAATCTTCTGCGCCACGACAAGAATGTCGCCATCTTCCAGTGTGATGCGGGCAGTTTGCAAGGAGGCCAGAAGCATATTCGCCAGGTTATCACCGGGGCAAATAAGAGGCATTTGGGGGAGAGGGGTGAAGGTCAGTGTCATGGTTTCTGAGCTGGCACCTGTACTCCAATAATCCGGATTCCAGCAGATGTGGTCTTATATTGTTTATTAATTCCAATCAATACGCTCGTCATGCCTTCGACTACGACCGAATTCTCTATTGGACCGGCATCCCAGCCGGTGAGTCCGGCCGCGGCGACCAGTTTCAGCGTCTCGGAACGCGCTTCTTTGCTCGTGCCGGTTACCAGCACGTCGCATTCGACCGGTCCATCCTGCATGAGATGTTCGTACGAAATGTTCTGGAAGGCGGAAGTCACTTGCACTCCTTCGCCCAAGATTTCGCGCGCTTCCTGTGCGGCGCTACCGGCCGGCGGCATCTGCACCTTGGTTACTTTTGGCGGGACAAGCGGCACGGTCACATCAATCAGGATTTTACCATTCAGCGCATCCTTGACCGTCTCAAGCGTTTCGCGGTGGGCGGCATAGGGGACAGCAAGCGCGACGATATCAGCGCACTGAGCAGCGGTCAGGTTGGATGCTCCTTCGATGGAGGCTTTGCCACCGAGAAGATTGGTCAGTTCGACGGCTGCCGCCTGGGCCTTTTCCGGTGTGCGCGAACCGATCAATACCCGGTATCCGGCTTTTGCCCAACGATAAGCGAGACCTTTTCCTTCTTTGCCGGTCCCGCCGAGCACAGCGATGGTCATCAAGATGGGTGTATTCCTCATTTCAAAGCTCCCCGGGTGATAAGCATCAGAAGCCTACTCCGAATTGGGCCGGGTCCGGAACGTCAACGCCGCGCGCGGCCATCTCGGCAAAGGTCTGGAAGGCGGCTTCGCGCAGGGTTGACTCGCCGCCGTACATAGCCTGATAGAGTGCACCAAAGACGCCTTCCACCGGTATCATGCGCAGGTATGCGAGGGATGCCAGGCGTTCTTCTTCGGTGCCGGATTTGAGTGCCATCAGCAATAGATCGGTGGGCGGCTTTTCAGGCGAGACGCCCAGCCCCTGCTTCCCAGCGAAAGCGATGATCCAGGGTGATTCGGTTGGCGGTGGCAGGCGTTGCGGGATGTGCGGGTTGGGCCGCTGACGGTTTTCGTTCACTTCCAGGGCGGCGTTGCGGACAGTCCATTGATCGTCTTCGGTTTCCAAATGGTTAATCAATTCTTCTGTCCAAGGTTCCAGAATGCGGCCGAGACCATAGGTGACAGCGCGCCGGACCAACAAGTCTTCCTTCATCCCCGCACCCTCTTTCAGCATGGCATGGCCCTCGCCGGGATTGT
>JADGQD010000154.1 GCA_017882065.1 Anaerolineales bacterium
GAGGTTCCGCTGACCGGCCTGCACATGGATGAAATCCTCGATGAGAAACACCTGCCCATCGCTTACACAGCCTACACGCCTTGCTTCCGGCGCGAGAAAATGAGCGCCGGTCGCGACGTGCGCGGCATCAAGCGCGGCCACCAGTTCGACAAGGTTGAAATGTACATCTTCAGCAAGCCGGAAGAATCGGACGCCATGCTGGAGAAAATGCGTGAACATGTCGAGGCGACCTGCGCCGGGCTGGGGCTGACCTACCGCGTCAAGCAGCTTTGCACCGGCGACATCGGCTTCGGTGCGACCATGACCTACGATATCGAGGTCTGGGCGCCGGGCTTGCAGGAGTGGCTGGAAGTGTCCTCGGTCTCGAACGACACCGATTTCCAAGCGCGTCGGGCGAACATCAAGGTTCGTCCCGCGGACGGTGGCAAGACGCGCTTCGTCCACACACTGAACGGTTCTGGTCTGGGAATGCCGCGCACGCTGATCGCGGTGCTCGAAAATTACCAGCAGGCTGACGGGTCTGTGAAAGTGCCGGAAGCTCTGCTTCCGTGGATGGGTGGAGTGGAAATTATCCGCCCTGAGAAAATCCTGGAGTGAATGATGCAAATTGGTCCCTACACCATTGAGATTGAACAGGCTGCCAGGGGCATTGCCATCGTGATGATGGTGGTGGGCCTGCTGGTTATCCCCATCCTGCCAGGGTTGGTGATCATCTGGGTATCCGCGCTGGGATACGGGATTGCGGTTGGGTTTGGGGTGCTCGGCTGGGTTATGTTCGCGCTCATCACGGTATTGATGCTGGCGGGGTCCATCCTGGATAATGTGCTGATGGGCGTAACGGCGCACAAAGAAGGCGCACCCTGGTGGGTTGTTTTGATCGCACTGGCATCGGCCATCATAGGAAGTTTTGTCATCCCAATCCCAATCATTGGTGGAATCCTGGCCGCGTTGCTCGTGTTGTTCCTGATCGAATGGATGCGTCTGAAAGATGCCAGGAAAGCCCTGGTTTCCATGAGAGGGATGCTGATCGGCTGTGGCTGGGCGGCTGTATTTCGGGTTATAATTGGATTGGTCATGATTGGTCTATGGCTCATCTGGGCCTGGGCGTAACTGTTCTCAGTTCTCAATAAGGAGGAACTATGCCTAGTTATGTTTACGAAATCATTAACTTGTTCGCCTCGATTCTCCGCCTGATTGGCATGGCGGTTCTGGGGCTGGGCATCGGTTGGCTCGCCCTTGACCTGCTCAAGAAGATGCAAGTCTGGCAGGTGCAGATCGCCGTCTTCTTTGGGCTGGCCGGCCTGATAATCGCCATGGCTGTCTTCACAGGCGCAGGTGCGCTGGGCGCGTTCGCCCTCGGCGTCGGCGTGGCCATCCTCCTGTGGGGAATGCCGAAGAAGCAAAAGAAGGAAGAAGAGATAAGTCAATCCATATAACGGATAACGGTCCCATGAAAGCAGTCGGCGCACCCGAACAGGTGCGCCGATTTTGTTTGTTTGAAGATTGTTCACAAATCCACTGGAGCGCTCAACAGGGCGACCAGGAGTTTGACGGAATTTTGTACATCGCGGGTGTCCACCATTTCAGACGGGCTGTGCACGTAGCGGGTCGGGACCGAGAGGCAGCCGGCAGGGACCCCGGCGCGTGCAACCTGGATGGCGCGTGCGTCGGTGGTGCCGCCTTCGAGCACTTCGCGCTGGTAGGGGATTTTCGCTTTCTCTGCGGTGCGGATCATCCAGTTGACGATGCGCGGGTCAGCCAGCATGCCCCCATCCTTGACCTTGACCGCCGGGCCTTTGCCCAGTGCAACTTCCATCTTGGAACCTTTAGGCGTATCGCCGGTGCCGGTCACATCCACTGACAGGCCGAGGTCCGGGTCCACACCGAAGGCGGAGGTGGTGGCTCCGCGCAGGCCCACTTCCTCCTGCGTGGTAAAGACGAAAAAGAGTTCGTGAGGGGAAGTCTTCAGGTTGCGCAAGGTTTCGATCATAACGGCGCAGCCGATGCGATCGTCCATGGACTTGGCAATCATCCGGTTCCCCAGGTCGAGGAATGGACGTTCGAAGGCGCACACATCGCCCACCTTGACCGGGCAATCCTTCCTGCTGGAAGCGCCCACGTCAATAAAACACTGCTCGAGCGTGGGGGTTTTGGTCAGGTCGGTGAGCCGGTCTGAGTTGATGACGCCGGGCGTGCCGTCCATAAAGCGGACGCGGCCACCGGTCAGGGCTGCCGGGCGGATACCGCCAAGGCCGGTAAAGCGGATGAAACCATTCTCGTCAATGTGGGTGGCCATCAGGCCGATCTCGTCCATGTGGCCGGCCAGCATGATTTTCAGACCGCTCTTTGATTTGGAGACTTTATGGGCGATCAGGTTGCCCAGCGCGTCCACGCGGATTTCACCGGCGAGGGGCTTGATTTCCTTGCGGATAACCTCGCAGATGGCAGTTTCATAGCCGGAGGGGGAGAAGGTTTCGGTCAGTTTTTGGATGAGTTTTTTCATAGTTAGTCCTTTGGTAGTGACGACTCTAATCGGTCCAAAACAGCGATTGAAGCAGCACTGAGCCTGCCGAAGTGTCGCACCTACAAGGCTATCCTCGCTCGGATGCCAGGAGTTCCGGCGTGAGGCGTCTCAGCGCGGCGTGGAGCAGCGTGAGGGTGTTCTTCCAGTCGTCGAGACGGGCAATCGAGGCGGCGGTGTGACTGTAGCGGTGCGGCACCGAGACCGAGACGCTGGGGACCCCAGAGCGTGCTTTGTGGATGGCTCCGGCGTCCGTCCCGCCCCCGCCCGGCTGGCGGAATTGAACGGGGATGCCTTCGGCCTGGGCCGTCTCGCTTAAATGACGGACGAGTCGCGGGTCGGATAAGGTATTGCCGTCGGCGATATAAATTGCCGGTCCAAGTCCAAGTTTCGTGTTGAATGAATCATTCTCTTCGTCGTCCCAGCCGGGCAGGTCGTTGGCGGGAGTCGCGTCCACCACAATCGCCAAATCGGGGTTGAAGGTGTAGGCGGCAACCTTCGCCCCGCGCATGCCGATTTCCTCCTGGACGGTGAAGGCCGCCAGCAGGTCAATATTGGCCGGGGCGTTCTTGACCAGTTCGAGCAGGGTGACGACACCGAGACGGTTATCGAAAGCCTTGGCGATGAGCACCGGACCGTTGCGCTGGAAACGGGTGGCAAAAGTGGCCCGGTCGCCCGGCTTAACCTTGCCGCCGCCGGGACCGATGTCAATGCGAAGGGCATCCAGCGGAATTTTCTGCTTGCGCTCCTCAATGGTGGTCAGGTGGATGGGGCGTGCCCCGATCACACCGGGCAGGTGGTCTTTGCCAATCAGCACGGCCTTGCCGGGTAACTGGCGGATATCTATGCCGCCGACGGTTTCGAAGCGGAACAGGCCCTCGCCATCATCGGTCACCAGCATGAAGCCGACTTCGTCCATGTGGGCGGAGAGCATGACTTTCAGACGCTTCTTCCCGGACCCGGCGCGAGTCACCAGCACATTGCCGAGGGCGTCCACTCTGACATCCTCGGCGTGGCCTTTAAGTTCTTCAAGGACGATCTTGCGTACCTCGCCCTCGTCGCCGGAGACGGCACAGGCATTGCATAGTTTTTCGAGCAGTTTGAGTTGAGCGTTTCCGATAGTCGGCATGCTAATCATCCCAGGTAATCTTTTCCACGAAATCCGGCGTCAGCCCGGCGATGAACTCGGCCATCAACCGTCCGGCGCGCTGGATATCTTTGATGGCGACCACTTCCACGGGTGTGTGCATGTAGCGCAGCGGGATGCCCAGCACGAGGGTGGGGATGCCTTCCGCCGTAACCTGCGTGGCGTAGCCATCCGTCCCGGTGTGACGCGGGGCGTACTCAAGTCCATAGGGGATTTCCAGCCTGTCAGCCAGGTCTTTCATCGCCTTGTGCATGGCCGGGTGGATATTGGGTCCCATACACAAGGTGGGGCCTTTGCCGAGCGAAGAGGTCTGCCAGTCGCTGGCACCGGGGCCTTTTGCAAAGGTCACATCCACGGCAATGGCAATCGTGGGGCAGAGTTCAAAGGTCGAGCCGATGGCTCCGATCATGCCAATTTCCTCCTGCGTGGTGGCAACAGCCCAAACATCCCAAACATGCGGGCGGGACAGCAACTCTTCCAAGCAGACGGTCAGCGCGGCGACTGAGGCACGGTTATCCAGTGTGTGACCGGCAATTGTCTCACCGCTCAACTCGACCGGCGGCTGGGCATACGAGATCACGTCGCCGACGTGGATGAGCTCAGCCACTTTGCGCGGCGGAAGGCCGGTATCCACGAACAGATATTCCAGCGGAACGGGATTCTGGCCTATTTCGGGGGGCAAGAGGTGGACGGGCGGCTGGACGACCACGCCGGGAATAGCCCGACGCCCACCCGCGCCCGTGGCATACACCATGACCAACGTGCCAGGCAGGACGCGCGGGTCCACCCCGCCGACCTGGGTGAGGCGGACGAAGCCGTCCACGATGCCGGTGACCATCAGGCCGATGGCATCCATGTGCGTGGCAACCATCACGGATGGGCGCGGGCTTGTGCCGGTGCCGCGCCGCAGTCCATGCAGGGAGCCGAGTCTGCCGCGGCTGATCTCGTGGACGAGCGGCTTCCATTTAGCGGAGATGATTTCGGCGGCGGGGTCCTCGTAGCCGGAGAGACCGGG
>JADGQD010000155.1 GCA_017882065.1 Anaerolineales bacterium
TTTCCGTCACCGGTTGACGCATTCTGCCCGGCTGCGCAGCCGCCTGGATGATTTGCGCGCAGACGGCGATATTTTCGAACGACTTGTGGCTTCAGAGATCGATTACCTGACGGAAGCCCTTCAAACCCTTGATCGGAAGGCCCTTAACGCGGCTGTCGAGTTACTTCGTACTCACCAGCGCGTTTTTGTTTTTGGGTTGGGACCCTCCCTTTCACTGGTTGACTTACTCGATATCCGTTTGACTCGCTCAGCCCGGTATGTGATTCCGCTGAATACTTCCGGGCGGGAGATGCTCGAGCCTATGCTGCTCATGGATAGCAGTGACCTGCTGATCGCCATCGGCTTTTTCAACTTAACCCCCAATCTTCAGATGGTACTGGAATATGCCAACCAGCACAAAACGCCCGTCATCCTGCTGACCGACACGCTCGGTCCAATGCTGGGCGATAAGGCGGAGGTAGTTCTGTCGGCACGCCGCGGACCGGTTTCCGCCTTTCATTCCCTGACCGTCCCGATGACGATCGTCAATGCTTTGCTCCTGGCCCTGAGTTCAGTGGACCAGGAAAAAGTGATGACGAACCTCGACAAGCTGGATCAATTACGCGAGCGTCTCAAGAAAACCAATGTGTCGGCTATTTAGGGAGACTCATCAAATATAGGAGAACGTACATGCTAAATTCCGAATTGGCTCAACAACCATTATCAATGCGCATGCTCGCCTCATTCAGGAGGTTCCTCCACTGGTTGACGAGCACAAGAGTGGTTCTGTCGTTGATCATGCTGGCCTTAATGTTCGTCATGGTCATTATCCCCTTGTATCGCCTGGTTGAGACCACGGTGACCTGGCAGGCTCATGATCTCACCCGCGTCCCGGATGCCGTGGTAGGCGAATTGACTATTTTTCATTGGGTCAGGATGTTGACAGGCATAATTAGTAAAATTTACACGTATTTACCGCTGCAGCATTCGATGATCATTGCAGTTGGAGCCACCCTGCTTGCGCTGTTGATCGGCAGCTCGTTGGCCTGGCTGGTGGTGCGCACCGATATGCCGGGCAGGAAGCTCGTCAATCAACTGGCGGTGTTCCCCTACATCATGCCCTCCTGGACCCTGGCTCAGGCCTGGCTCGTATTTTTCAAGAACAGGCTCACTGGTGGAACGCCGGGAGTTTTCGAGGCCGTTGTGGGAATCAGCCCCCCAAACTGGCTGTCGTACGGGCCGGTGCCCATCATCATTTGCAGCGCGCTGCATTACTACACTTTCTTTTTCCTGTTTACATCGGCGGCGCTGATGTCGATCGATTCCAACCTGGAAGAAGCCGGGGACCTGATGGGCGCCAGCCGCTGGCGCATCCTGCGCAAGATCACCTTGCCGCTCGTCCTGCCGGCCATCCTCTCGGGTGTCATCATGACCTTTTCCAAGGTGATGGGCACCTTCGGCGGGCCGAATCTTTTAGGCTTGCCGGTCAGGTACTATGTCACTGCCACCATGATCCGCGGCAGTTTAGCGGCTGGAGAGGGGGGGGATGCCTTTGTGCTGGCGATCGTGTTGATCTTGTTTGCCATCACCACCATTTACATCAACCAGAGAGTGGTCGGCACGCGCCGGAGTTATGAGACGATCGGCGGGCGCGGTTTTGTTTCGAATCAAAGCAAACTGGGGAAATACAAACGTGCTTTTCAAATTGCGGTGGTCGTTTTTCAGATCCTGGTCATCGCCGTTCCGATTGGCCTTCTGCTCTGGAATACTTTGATGTTGATCGATGGGAATTACAGCTTCAGCAATTTCACCTTGCAGCACTGGATTGGACCTGCTAATACACATTATAACAGTGGAGAGCCGGGAGTTCTGCTCAACCCGAAGATATGGAGGACCGCCTGGAACTCCATCAAGTTATCGCTCCTTACGGCCTTTTTCACGGCCCTGCTGGGCGTCGTACTCGGCTACGCCATCGTCAAAGGACGCGGTACCCGGCTATCCAAGCTTGTGGAGCAGCTGGCCTACATCCCGTATGTTATCCCGGGCATTGCTTTTGGCGCAGTTTACATTGCCATGTTCGCCAGAAAGCTAGGACCGTTCCCGCCTTTGTACGGCACCTTCGCCTTGCTGGTGATCGTCTCGGTGGCCAAACATCTTCCTTACTCTTCCCGTTCGGGGGTCTCGGCCATGATGCAAGTCGGCCGGGAATTGGAAGAAGCCGGCATGGTGGCAGGCGCCAATGTCTGGCAGCGTTTCAGGCGCATCATCTTTCCACTGACCAGAAGCGGCTTTATGTCCGGTTTTCTGATGACGTTCATCACCACCATGCGGGAACTTTCTTTGATCATCCTGCTGGTCACGCCGGCCACGCAGCTGCTTGCCAGCCAGACCATGTTCTATACCGAAAATGGAGACGCCCAGATGGCGAATGTGGTCATTCTGATCCTGATCGCCCTCGTCGTGGTTGGCAATTTCATCATCGGAAAGTTCAGCCGGGGCGGCAGTCTTCAAAAAGGTCTAGGAATGTAGCGAGAGGAAATCATGAGCACAACCATCACAATTAAGAATCTCAGCAAACATTTTGGCAAAGTCGTTGCGCTTGACAACGTCAGCCTGGTCATCGAACCGGAAACATTCGTGACCCTGCTGGGGCCCTCCGGCTGCGGCAAGACCACCCTCCTGCGCTGCGTGGCCGGTCTCGAAGACCCGGATGGCGGCGAGATCTACATCGGCAATAAGCTGGTTTTTTCTTACGACAAGGGCATATCGCTGCCCCCGGGCCAGCGCGAACTGGGGCTGGTCTTCCAGAACTATGCCTTGTGGCCGCATATGAAGGTGGATAAGAACATCACCTTCGCCCTGGAGATCCAAAAAATGCCCAAGGCTGAAATGGATAAGCGGGTAAAAGATTCGCTAAAAGAAGTGCAAATGGAAGGCTACGAAGACCGCTATCCCCGTGAAATGAGCGGCGGACAGCAGCAGCGCATTGCCCTGGCGCGCATGCTGGCCTACCGCCCCAAGGTCTTCTTAATGGATGAGCCCCTCTCCAATTTGGATGCCCGCCTGCGCATGGATATGCGCGCCGAACTCAAACGCCTGCATCATATCTCGGGGGCCACCACCATTTATGTGACCCACGATCAGGTGGAAGCCCTGACGATGTCCACCAATATTGCCGTCATGAAGGAAGGCGTTGTTCAACAGTTCGATACCCCCGATAAGATTTACCATTTCCCCGCCAATCTTTTTGCGGCAGATTTCATCGGCAACCCAAAAGTGAACCTGCTGGATGGCGTTGTGAGCGGTAAAAATTCAGTCGACCTGGGTAAATTCAAGATCACGATCGATACCTTTAACGCAGCCGGCAGCGTGGTGGTCGGCCTACGCCCGGAAGATATCGCCATCTCGTCCCAGCCCGTGCCGGGAGCCGTGGAGTTCAGCGCCTATTCCGTCCTGCCCTCCGGAGCCGACACGACCATTATCGCCCGCCTGGGCGACCTGGAACTCACCATCAAAGTAATGGGCATCAGCAAGATCAAGATGGATGAAAAGATCTGGCTGTCTTTCAATCCGCACACCCTGAACCTGTATGACAAAGAAAGCGGCAACCTGATTATGTTATGAAAACAAGCGGAGCAGACTGCCTGGTATCGTCTCCGTAAACTGCCCAGATTGATCATTTGATTGAGAAAGGAGGTACGAAAAGATAAAGATATTCAAGAAAAAAAGCTCGTGTTCAATTCAATCCATTTCCAACTATGTAAGGAGGAAGAAATGAAAGCGTTCGTAAAGTTAATCACTCTGATTGTTTTATTCAGCCTGGTGGTGAGCTGCGGTGGCACACCGGCTACGACAGTAGCCCCCCCACCCCCCACCACCCAACCGGGTGTCACCCCACCCCCTGCCACCGAAGTGCCTCTCACCGCAAATGAGCAATGGGCCAAAGACAATGGCCTCGGCATATACCAACCCGCCACCGATGACTGGGCAGCCATCGAAGCCGCGGCGAAGTTGGAAGGGAAAGTGTGTGTTTATGCCAACTCATCCAAAATTACGAAATTGGAGGAACCCTGGACCGCGTTATACCCGGACATCAAGTGGGATTGCGGTGACACCGATAGTATCGACGTCAAAATGCGCGCCGAGCAGGAAGCCGGAAATGTCGTCGGGGACGTCTGGTTCAACAGCGATGGTCACATCCTGTACGGGGAATTTGTGCCTAATCAGTGGCTCTGGTCGTTCGTCCCCAGGGATGTGGTGGAACCGGAATTGACTGCAGAGCAGCCGATGGCGATTGCGCGCCACGCCATCGATGTGTGGGGCTACAACAGCGAGATTAACCCGGACGGCTGCCCGCTTACCAACTGGTGGAATTTGACCGAGCCGGCGTTGGAGGGGAAAGTCTATATCGAGGATCCCATGACCGATGTCAGCACAATGGCCAAATGGGCCACAGTTGCTGAACACGGAGACGAAATGGCTGTGGCCTATCAGTCACTCTACGGTGTAGAGTGGACCACTGACCCGGCGGCTGCCACGGATGCCTTTGGGCAGACAGTCATAAATGCCGGCTGGCTGTGGATCAAAAAGATGGCTCAGAACCATCCCACTGTTGTCGATGAGATCGACATAGCCTATGCGTCGGTAGGCATGGACCCGGC
>JADGQD010000156.1 GCA_017882065.1 Anaerolineales bacterium
GACGGCCGCGTACGGTCACTTCGGCCGCGACGACGTGCAGTTCCCCTGGGAAAACACGGACAAAGCCGCCGCGCTCAAGAAAGCCGCCGGATTGTAAAACTCAAACTTCCCGCATGTTCCTGCGGGAAGTTTTTTTACCATTCAGGCAGGTTTCTGCGCGTTAAAAACCCTGGTAGACAAACGGTGCGCTGGTCTCGCCGAACGAAAGCAGCCGGATCGCCAACACCACCAATGCCAGGAACAGACCTTTTGCCCACGCAGGCCAATCCATGAAAAATGTCTCACTCTTACGCCGGTACTGCTTCCAATCCAGTAAGAGTGCAGGAATGAGCACGAGGAGCACGCGCATATCGGGGAATGCAAACTCTCTCCAGGAAGTCACACCCCTGATCCCGGTACTGACCGCCTGGACGAGCCAGAGATGTGGCAGCGTCCAGGCATGGGGCGACAACATTCTCGCCAGGAAATGCCAGCCTGTCACCAGGTCCATGCGGAAGGGAATCCACGCCAGCGCAGCCAATCCGAAGACCACCAATGCCGAGAACACCTGCCGCCACTTTGGCCACTCATCCGGCAGGCGCCGGGGACCTCGCAGCATGGTGAGCCGCTCGAAGATAAGGTACAGGCCGTGTAGTCCGCCCCAGACGAGAAAGTTCCACCCCAGCCCATGCCACATCCCGCTGACTAGCATGGTCACGATGGGAGGTACCAGCAAGTGGACAATATTTTCCCGGTTGGGGATTTTTTTTGCCAGGGCGCGCGAGACCGGGAAAAAGATGTAATCCCGCAGCCAATGCGACAGGCTGACGTGCCAGCGGTCCCAAAACTCGGTGAAGCTCCTGGAAAAATATGGCAGTTTAAAGTTATTGGTCAGTTCGATGCCAAAAAAGCCACTCACACCGCGCACGATGCTGGTGTAACCGGCAAAATCATTATAAATGACGAAAGTGTAGGCCAACAGGTACAACGCCAGGTCTTGTCCCACGTACAATTCGGGATGCAAGAAAATATCCGCCGGGATGATGCTGAGGAGTGTATCCGCCAGGATGAGTTTACGCACCAGACCGACCACGATCAGCCAGGCGTTTTTCTCCACAGCCGCTGCATCGAGGGGGCTGGGCTGTTTGAACTTTGGCAATATCGTACGTGCTCGTTCCACAGGTCCCGAAAGCAGTTTCGGAAAATAGACGACGTATAGAGCGAAATCCAACCAGCGCGGTTCGGGCTTGAGAATTTTGTTGTGAATGTCCACCAGGTAGGAAATCATCTGAACGGTGATGAACGACAGGCCTACCGGTAGCAGCAGTTTCAGCACTCCGTCCCCGGTCTGGACTCCCATCCGTTCCAGCAGGCTGGTCAGCGCAGAGACATAGAATCCGTTGTATTTGAGCGCCACGAGCACCAGGACGTTGAACCCGATGCCGGTCCACAAAAAGAATCTGCGCCTGTTCGTCGCAACTCCGAGCCATCGGCCCAGGGTAAAGTTGACCGTCGCCACCACGAGCAGGATGGCAGCCAGGTTCCAGGCCCATGTGAGGAGAAAGCCGATCGAAGCCGCGAACAGCCAGCCGGTCCGATAAGAGGATGGCAGGAACCGATATACCAGGATGGCAACGACACAGAAAACAACAAAGGCGAGCGAAGTGATGCTCATTTAGAGCTGCCCATGTTCACGTGGACGAAGTCCGTATTTTGCTGATCGGCCAGGATGGATAGCTGCTGGCCCAGGCATTTGCTGAAGATGGGCGCGCCCAGGTAGTTCAAATGCCAGCGGTTGGAACGCCCTTCCGGTGGAATATTGTTGCAGGTTTCGGCAGGTAGGAACGAGCCCCCGTTGGCCTCGACGAACGCGGTGAGTGTCTGCTGGAATTGCTGGTGCACAGCCTCTCCACCAACGAAAGCATAAAATGTCGGATGGACCGGCATTTCCACGACCAGCAGTGTGGTCTCACCAGTTTGGCGGAGATCGAGAATGCTTTGCAGGTTATTCAACCGCGACGAATCGATCTGAAAATTCTGATAGGCCGCGAAGTTTTCGGCGTCGTCCGGGTTGTTGGGATCTGGGGTGGCGTCAATGTTCTGGCCGATCTTGCTGTCCAGTTCGTAGCCGCTGGCGGTGGTGACACGCATTCGTTGCAGGTAGTTGGGCTGTGTTTCCAGGAAATCTGCGCGCATCCAGTTCTGGTAGGGCAGGTAGTGCTGGAGAGCGGCGGAGTGGTCGACGGCCCAGCCGGACAAATTGAAATCGCCGCGTTCATATCGCAGCCAGGGGTCGGCCAGGAAGCGCGTCTCATAATCCAGGCCGCTGCCGGCAACGAATTCGCGCATCTCGGTGACGTAAATAAGCAAGGCGGGCTGATAGCGTTCCACCAAAATCCCGGCGATGACGGAGTTCGGTGCGACCGTCAGACCTTCGACGCCAAAGTTGAAGATGCGCAATTTGACACCCGTCTGTTCGAAAAAAGCCTCCGCCATCACATCCGGGTCAATGCCGGTGTTGACCATCGAACTGCCCAGGATGATGACGTCCACGCCCCCGTTTTGTTTTACATAGTCCTGTAAGCGGAACCACTTGATTTCAAACTGATAGTCGTAGTTGCCGACCGAGCGATAAGGCGATATCTTTTCGACCCACGGCGTGCGGGCAACAAGCTCGCTGCTGGCGGCGATGATGACAAGAAAACTGATAAAAGAAAGGATGACGGTTAGAGCCGATTTTTTTTGAAGGGGGACTCTTGTCATAGAGCTGAATCGCTTAAGCAGGGTGATGGATTTAGTCAGGAGGACTGGCAGGGCGATTATACCTTACGCAAGATATCTATTCATTCTTTTGCCACTCTCAACCACCCCGATATGAACCAAGGTATCATCGCAAAGAATCCAATCAGCGCCAACTCACCCGCTTTCGAGACCAGCGAGACAATCACGATCCCCAGCGCGATGACCAGGTAACTCAGCACCGCCAGCCGGTCGAACTTCGCTGCGGGGGTTTTGGGCGCTTTGCCTGAAATCAGCAGATACAGGGCGTATGTGGTGAAGACGGTCAGCCACCAGCCCCAGAAGTTCTGCAAGGGGATGCCGTGGTAGGCCCCATTCACATCCCAGACCCAGTGCCCGCTCGCCACCATGATCGGGTCCATGACCAGATCCCAGGCGGTCATCGCCAGTCCACCCACGGCAGCCACGGACAGAATCCGCTGCCAGCGTTTCCAGTCCCCCGGGATGAGCCGGTCGGAGATGACGAATGAGGAATAGCTCATCATGAACCAGGCTACCGGGATGAGATAAGGGACCAGGCCGAGAAACAGCGGGCCGAGTCTGTTTGTGTAGTGGTACGGGCCATAGACCAGTCCAGTCGCCACGCCGACGCTCTCGAACAGCAGGCTGACGGCGAACACCAGCGCCAGCAGACGCAGGGTCCGGAACGCGGCGGGCGGGTGGGGGTTCAGACTCAAAGAGAGGACTGCCCTATTTCCAGATAAATTGGTTGGGTGTATACTCTCTCAAGCTAATTTTTCAGGAGGTTGCTTTTATGAAACGAGCAGTCAGTATAAGTATCGGCTCGTCCAAGCGCGACAAGGCGGTCACCGTCAAGTTGCTGGGCGAGGAAGTCAGCATCGAGCGCATCGGCACAGACGGCGATATGGAAGTCGCAGCGCTCAAATATAAGGAACTCGACGGGAAAGTGGATGCCTTTGGCGTCGGCGGTGCAGACCTGGGCCTGATGGTGGATGATAAATGGTACCGGCTCTTTTCGGTCGAGAAGATGGTGCGTTTCATCAAGCAGACGCCCGTGGTGGATGGTACCGGTTTGAAGAATTCATTGGAGACTAAGGCCGCACCTTTTGTGGAAGCCAAACTCGGCGACTACATTATGAAAAATGGCGGCAAGAAAGTCTTCGTCATGACCGGCGCTGACCGCTGGGGCTTGGCGCACGGATTTGTACAGGCAGGCTATGAATGCGTTTTCGGGGACTTGATGTTTTCGCTCGGCATTCCGATCGCCCTCCACTCCGAGAAGCAACTCAAGACTTTGGCGGCGATCTTAATGCCCCTGGCGGGACGCCTGCCGTTTGAATGGGTCTATCCGACCGGTGAGAAACAGGAAGAGCGCAAGCCAAAGTATCCGAAATGGTTCGAGTGGGGTACGGTGATCGCGGGTGATTGCCATTATATCAAGCGCTATATGCCGGATAATATGAAAGGCAAGGTGGTAGTGACCAACACCACCACGCCGCAGGATGTGGAATTGTTCCGCAAATGCGGTGTGAAAACCCTGGTTACGACGACACCGATAATGGACGGGCGTTCGTTCGGCACGAACATGATGGAGGCCGCCCTGATTGCCGTATCGGGCAAGGGACGCGCCCTGACCCATGCCGAGTACGAGGAAATGCTGACGAAACTCGGTTTCGAGCCGTCTTTGCAGGAACTCAATTAATACTTCCCCTCACCCCATCCACTCTCCCTTTGTCCCCTGCGGGGACGCTTCGCAAGGAGAGGAACGCAGGGGTGAGGGAGAAACAAGAGGAGATAATTTATGGATGCAATCGTGACTGCGGGCGGGGTTCCGCTCCCGGAAGAGCCATTATACGCTGCCACTCAGGGTCATCCCAAAGCGCTC
>JADGQD010000157.1 GCA_017882065.1 Anaerolineales bacterium
GCGGAAATAGACGTCGCCGTTCCCGGCTGGGTAGGCGAAGCCCTTAGCAATCAAGCCCTGTATCATGGACTTGATCTTGTCCATCGTCTGCGTGGCGCGCGGGTTGACCGTGGCAGGCAGGATATTCAGGTCGACAAGGTGTTTGCGGAAGGCCACGATATAAGACTCTGCCAGGGTAAGCGGGTCCACACCGAGTTTGTTGGCGCGGTTGATGATCTTATCATCCACGTCGGTGAAGTTCATTACGAAACGGACCTGGTAACCGCGATATTCCAGATAGCGGCGCGCCACGTCGAAGACGATGGCCGACATGGCGTGGCCGATGTGCGCATCGGAATAGACTGTCGGGCCGCAGACGTACATCTTGACCACGTTCGGCTCGAGGGTCTGGAATTCTTCCTTCTTGCGGGTGAGAGTGTTGTAGACGCGCAGCATATGAGGCTCCTGATGAAATTTCTGGGGCTATTATAAACCACAGAACCCCTGAAGGATACGATGTAAAAACTGATATATAACAGATGGAGGATAAAAAAAGCGCGGCCTGCGCCGCGCTCCTTGACGAATATTGGAAAACTACTCTTTCCCCTCGGGGCGGGCAAAGATCATCCGCCCGGCGGCAGTCTGCAGGACTTTGGTCACGGTGACGGTGATTTCCTTGTTCAGATACTTGTTACCGTTTTCCACCACCACCATCGTGCCGTCTTCCATGTAACCGACGCCCTGGTTAACTTCCTTGCCTTCCTGGATGACGTTGACCGACATTAATTCACCGGGCAGGAGGACCGACTTGACCGCATTCGCCAGTTCGTTTATGTTCAGGATGACCACACCCTGTAGTTCGGCGATACGGTTCAGGTTGAAATCATTGGTCAGGATGGGGCACTTCATCTGCCGGGCCAAGATGACCAGCTTATCGTCAACTTCCCGGACCCCCTCCACGTCCACGTCGCTGATGCGGACGACCACCGCCGAGGCTTTTTGCAATTCGGCCAGCACTTCCATGCCGCGCCGCCCGCGTTGACGGCGCAAGCTGTCGGGCGAGTCAGCGACGTACTGGAGTTCGTTCAGCACAAAGCGCGGGATCAGCAAGGTGCCGGGCAGGAAGCCGGTCTTGGCGATATCGGCCACGCGCCCGTCAATGATGACGCTGGTATCCAGCAGGATGGTCCGGGTCGATTGTGCTCCGCCAGTGCTTGTGCCTTCCTCCCGGCGGGAGGAAAGCCCACTCATGATATTGGCGATGTCTGCTTGGCGCGTTGTGAAGACGGCCACGCCGAAGTAGCCAAAGAGCAGTACACCGATTAAGGGCAGGATTTTCCCTAAGGGGGAGGGCAGCAGAGAGAGTGGAAAGGCCAGCAGGGCGGCGGTGAGCAGGCCGATCCCCAGCCCAATCAGGGCGGAGAACAGCGTCTCGGTAGCCAGACGGCCCAGCAGGGCGCGCAGGGCGCGGATAGGACGAGTGGTTAAGTATGGCGTCAGTACCAAGCCAAAGAGAGCACCAACCAGGGTGAAGGTGATTGTGTAGAAAAGTTGCTGATCCGGGCTGTATATCGACAGCCCGTTCCCCACATAGACCCCCAGTATGGAAAAGATTGCCAAGCCAATGATACGAACAATAAAATCAACGCTCATTTCAATAACTCCTCTCGAATAAATAGAATAATAAATCAACTGGATAATAGCACGCCTGACACTGCCCGTCAATTGGTAGAAAAGTTGGAAACAGGTATAATCTCCTTGCTCTTTAACGGTACTCACGAGGAAATATGGCTTTCGACCGATTTGGACGCAAAATCCATTATCTGCGCATAAGTCTCACCGACCACTGCAATCTGCGCTGCATCTACTGTATGCCGGAGGAGATGACTTTCCGGCCGCCCGCCGAAATGATGCAGGATGACGAGGTGCTGCTGTTGACGCGCCTGTTTGCTGACCTGGGCTTCGACAAAATCCGTCTGACCGGGGGCGAACCGACCATCCGTGCCCACATTGTGGATATCGTGCGCGGGATCGCCTCCACCCCCGGCATCCGCCGCGTCACCTTGACGACCAACGGCGTGCTCCTCTCGAAACTTTCCAAATCCTTAGCCGCTGCCGGGCTGGAACGCGTCAATGTTAGCATTGACACGCTCAACCCGGCTAAATTCAAGCGGCTCACACGCGGGGGCGATATCGAGGATGTCTGGGAAGGCATCCTGGCTGCCGAATCGGCAGGGTTGAATCCGGTCAAAATCAACGCGGTGGTGGTGCGCGGCTACAACGAGGAGGATGTCGTTGACTTGGCACGCCTGACCCGCGAGCATCCCTGGCAGGTGCGTTTCATCGAGATGATGCCCTTTGGCGGCGCCACCGAACTGCAGACCGGGCAGATGGTTTCAGCGGAGGACATGCAAAGACGCATCGAGCAGGCTCTCGGTCCGCTCGCTCCCGCCAATGGCGGCCAATTGGACGGGGAGGCACGCATCTACCGCATCCCCGCTGCGCAGGGCGATATAGGCTTCATCTCGTCCGTCAGCGCGCCATTCTGCGCCTCCTGCACGCGTGCCCGCCTCACTCCAGATGGTATCCTGCGTATGTGTCTCCTGCGGGAATACGAGATTGACATGCTGACGCCTTTACGGGCAGGCGCTTCGCAGGAAGACCTGCGCAAGATGGTTTTGGAAGCCGTTTGGAACAAGCCTTGGGGACACGGCCTTGCCGACGGGGAAATCCCCCTTAACCGTGTGATGAGCGAAATTGGTGGCTAGCAATCCAACCGGATACGCTTAAGCGTAGCCGGAGTGTAAACAACATATCGAGGTGACTATGAGCTGGGAAAACAAAATTTTACGTATCGTTCGGGTGGTTAACGCCCAGGAGATAGGAACGTTTGGCCGTCTGCTGACTGCCATAACTGTCGTAGGGGGAAACGTAGGCAATATCGAGCTGCTCAACGAGAGCACCAATCAAGTAGTGCGTGACATCACTATCTTTGCGGATGACGAAAAGCATTTGGAACTGATTCTGGAAGCCATCCGCAAAAATCGCGGCACAAAGCTGCTGGACGTGCGCGACGAGGTAATGGCCCTGCACCTAAAGGGTAAGATTGCCGTCCGTTCCCGCTATCCAATCGATTCGATCGCAACCCTGCAGAAGGTCTACACACCGGGTGTGGCGGAAGTCTGCATGAAGATCGCCAAAGATCCGAAACTGGCGCATACCTACACGTCAATCAGTCATTTGGTGGCGATCGTCACCGACGGGACGGCCATCCTCGGTCTGGGTGATATCGGACCTTTGGCCGGGATGCCCGTTATGGAGGGCAAGGCCATGCTGATGGAGACGCTGGTGGGCCTTTCGGGTGTACCCATCCTGCTGAACACCAAGGATCCCGACGAGATTATCAAGATCGTGGCTGCCATTGCCCCCACCTTTGCTGCCATCCAGCTGGAAGATATTTCTGCCCCGCGTTGCTTCAGGATCGAAGAAGAACTCCAGAAGCAACTTGATATCCCGGTCATGCACGATGACCAGCATGGGACAGCTGTGGTTACCACAGCCGTGCTGACAGTGGCTTGCCGCAAGCTCAAGAAAGATCTGGGCAAGGCTGTCATTGGTCAAATCGGCCTGGGCGCGGCCGGGAATGCCATTGCCAGGATGCTCATGCGCATTACCGGCAACCCGGTCTGGGGTGCGGACTTGAGTGAAGAAGCCCTGGTGCGTCACGAATCCAACGGCGGCAAACGATCCAACCTGAAAGAGATCATGGCCAACTGCGATATTGTTGTCTCCACTACCGGTGCGCAAGGCCTCATCAAGCCAGAAATGGTGCGCAAGGGACAGATCATCCTGGCCATCTCCAACCCGCGTCCGGAGATTGAACCCGAAGTGGCACTTAAAAATGGTGCAGCCTTCGCTGCGGACGGGAAGTTGGTCAATAATGTGTTGGGCTTTCCGGGCATCTTCCGCGGCGCAGTGGATACCTGGTCGCCGCGTATATCTGACGAGATGCTGTTGGCCGCTGCGCAGGCGATTGCCAACCATACGACAGACGACCAGTTAGTCCCAAATCCGCTCGACCGGAAGCTGCATATGGCAGTTGCCCATGCTGTGGCTTTGAAAGCCATCGAACAGGGTCTGGCGCGTGCTGACTACGTGCCTTATATTCACGAATAAGCAGCCTTAGCGAAAAAACTCCCGCAGGTTTCGGCCTGCGGGAGTTTTGCATGTTACTTATGCTTTGCCACCAATTCCTTCAGCAGAGTCCCCAACCGGGTCACACCCTCCCGAATTTTATCCGGGTTGGAATAAGAGAAATTGATGCGCATGGTGTTATTACCACCGCCATTCGGGTGGAAGGACGCACCCGGAACGAAGGCCACTTTGCGCGCGATGGCGATTTTGAGCACATCAGCCGCATCCATCCATTCTGGCAGGATGCCCCACAGGAACATGCCTCCCTGCGGTTTGGTCCAGCGCACTTCGGACGGGAAGAGTTCTTCCATGGTCTCTATCATCACGTCGCGGCGTTCTTTGTATACCTTTATGATAAATTTGACATGTTCATCCAGGAAGCCACCCTTGGCCACCTCAAAAGCCACCATCTGGTTGAAAGCGGCGGTATTCAAGTCCGCGGCCTGCTTG
>JADGQD010000158.1 GCA_017882065.1 Anaerolineales bacterium
CGGGAGGTTTTGTTGGAGATACCTCCGCCGCCGAACATGTTGATGCTGCTCGGACCCGCCAGCAGGCTGTCCAAAACCGTGACCGGGAAGAAGTCCGGATCGTTAGCCGCCGGGGCGTGGTAGGAAATATCCAGGTAGGTGGTCTCCCCCGGTCCTTCCACCGTCAGCCGGTGTTCACCGCAGGCTGACGGTTCGGGACGGGAGAGGCGAGGCGGTATGGGACCGGCAGGAATCTGTTCATAGAGTTCACGGATGCGGGCCAGCATTTCGCTCGTTTTGAAGTCCCCGGCCACACTTAAGACGGCGTTGTTCGGTGCGTAGAAAGTGCGGTAATGACCATAAAGGTCGTCGCGGCTCATTGACTTCAAGTCTGGCAGATCGCCGATCACCTCGTGGTGATATGGGTGGACACGGAAGGCCGCGTTCTGGACGGCCTCGCCGAGCAGAAAGTAGGGCTCGTTTTCGCTGCCTTCGCGTTCAGAGATGACGACTGTCCGCTCGAAGGCGACTTCTTTCTCGTCGAACAGGCTGTTGACCATCCGGTCGGCTTCGATCCGCAGTCCCAGGTCAATCTTGTCGGCGGGCATGGTCTCGAAATAAGTTGTCCAGTCGAAGTAGGTGAAGGCGTTCCACATACCGCCATCGCGTGAGACAGCCCGGTCCAGTACGCTGGACGGGAACTGGGGCGTGCCCTTGAACTGCATATGCTCGCACCAGTGCGAGAGGCCGGTATGACCGGTGATCTCATCCCGAGAACCGACCCGGTACCAGACCCATGAACTGACCAGGGGGGCGGTATGGATCTCTTTCAGCAGAACCTTTAGACCATTTGCCAGCAGGTGTTCGCGGTAGGGTTTGGTCACGGGACACCGGGTGTGGAGGTGGGAACATCATGATCTTCACAGAGGTAGATGCCTTGCGGATACTGGGCATTCTTGTCGAACGTGCAGTAATACGCGCGAACGGTATCCTGCAATCCGGTGATTGGCTGGTGTAATTCGGTCTGTGCCAGTGGAATATTCACTGGTATCTGCAAGGTGACCGGGACGCTAAACTGGACGGGGACCGCCATATTTAATGCAATCGGCAGGTTCGTTCCGGCTGGCAGGGTGATACTGCCCGGGCCATTATAAGCGAAACCCCCGGAGTTAAGGACAACGCGCGCATTGGGGATGGAGATACTCTGACTCAAAACCAAATCGGTGTTTTGCTGGATTGGCAGCATGAAATCGATCGGCACCTGTGTGTCCACCGTGATGGTAGTGGTGATGCTGGCCTTGTCCATTGCGACGAAATTTCCGTACAGTCCGCTGAGCAGCCCGTTCGCCGTCGTTTTCAAATTATTAATTTGGATGGCCATAATCAGCAATGTTGCCACCAGGATGGCATTGATGATCAGGGAAACCCCGGCGGCCACGTCCCAGTAGGCGCGGCGAGTCTGGTCTCGCCTGATGAACAGACGGGATTTGCTCTTAGGTTTGAATGGCGGGGCATTTTTGCCCGAAGTCACAAGGGCGCGCAGGCGCAGGCCCGGGTTGATGTTTTTGCCGGTGCGGGGCGGAATAGTTTGGTCGCCGCGCGTCGGGGCCTCTTCGGGGTTTGCATTCTCGGCGTGGATTTCAGGCTGAGCAGTCGGAGGGTCCTCGGGCTGGTTTCTGGTTTCCGGGGGCGAGGCAGGTTTGCGTCGGAAAATCGAGGCAGGCCGCGGGTTGCCGTCGCCAGAAGGGGAGAGCGGCTTCGAGAGGTGGATGACACGCTTTGGCTCAAAAGACGACTGCTTTTTCGCATCCGACTTCGGCTCGTTTTTGTCCTCTTCGGGTGGCTTGTTTAGGTTGAACGATGTCATGGTTCTTCTCCTGGTTATACATAAATATAGCATAGAGTTGAAAAATGCGGGGCGTTGTAAGAGGTGAATTTGAGGTACGACTTTTGTCCTTGCCCACCTATTGACCAACGGCTATAATTCCTCCATACCCTTATCAGGAGATTTGGATGGAAGATTCGAAATATATGCTGGCTGTGATCGGTGCCGGACCCGCGGGCCTGTATGCCGCGCGAAAGCTCGCCGAAGGCGGGGCGCGGGTAGTGCTATTCAACCGCGATATCAAACCCGGTGGCCTGGCCGAATATGGAATTTACTGGGACAAATTCAAGATGAGACAGGGTTTGCGCAACCAGTTCAAGCAAATCCTGGCATTGCCTCTGATTGACTATTATGGAAACGTGACTGTCTGTTGCGGCGGCAACATCGTGCTTGAGGACCTGCTCGAATCCGGTTTCCAGGCCGTGCTGGTGGCCACCGGCGCGCAGGGCACCAAGTGGCTGCGCCTGCCGGGTGAAAATCTACCCGGTGTTTACCATGCAAAAAACATCGTTTTTCACTATAACTTGTTACCGCCCTTCAGCGGAAAGAAGTACTTGCTCGGCAAGCGGGTGGCCGTAGTGGGGGCGGGGAATGTGATGATGGACATCGCGCATTATCTCATCCGCGATTGCAAGGTTGATGAGGTGGTCGCCGTTGTACGGCGTGGTCCGGCAGAAGTGAAATTTACCCGTAAAGAAATGGAGAGTGTCGGCGCCAACCTGGACCCAGCTGCGCTGGATGCCGAGTTTGCCCGCGTTGCTTCCATTATGCAGGCTGCCGGTCAGGACCCGGTCGCGGCCAAGGCTGCCTTCACCGACGCGCGGCCCAAAGCCCTTGAGCCAGTCTCACAAACGCACTTCCACTTCGAATTCCTGGCAACGCCCGTCCGTATAATGGGAGATTGGATGAGCGGCGTAACCGGGCTGAAAGTGGAGGAGAATACGCTGGTGGCTGTGGATGGCAACGTCAAGGCTCGCGGCACTGGCAATACCCATCAAGTCGAAGCCGATACGGTCATCTTCGCCATTGGCGACACAGTGGACAGGGATTTCTGTGTGCCGATCTACAACGACGCTTACGTGACTGTCAAAGAACCGCGTTTCCCGGTGGATAATCTTTCTTATGAAGCCTTCAACCCGGATTCCAACCAGCCGATGGAGCGCGTGTTCCTGGCAGGCTGGGCGCGGCAGGCAAGTACTGGCCTGGTAGGCTACGCCCGCCGGGACGGCGAGAACGCGGCCGAAGCAGTACTGGCATATCTCCAGACCCAGTCGCCAATGCGCGACCTGGATAACGTGGTGGAGAAATTCGAGCAGCGTCTGGAGGAGACTCACCAGCGCCTGGTGGATAAAATCCATCTGGCGAAACTGGAAGAAACCGAAAAGACTGAAGCACAAAAGCGTGGCGTGGAGGAATTCAAATTTCCCACAAACGATGAGATGTTCACCGCGATGGGATTTTGAGATTTAGATCCTTCCACCTCGTTGAGTTGGATCAAAAAATAAGCGCGACTGCCGCAGGCAGTCGCGCTTATTTTTATATGGATTCTGTAAGCATCGATTCGGTACCGTCAGGGTTTTATCATGCAAAGGGAACTGGAGCGCCCTGCCAACGTATATGTATATGGATTTGAAAGAAAGGAGAAGCCCATGTCCCCATTTACGATTGTCGTCGTTCTGATCTTGACAGTGTTGTTTATCGTTTTGAGTGTCATCCCCCTCCTGCCTGGCCAACCAGATATGGATTCTTCTCGCCGTGTTCCAGGAGCGAAGAAAAAAGTCGCCCATTTCAGACTACTGCGTAAATATCCGAAATAAAATCCCGTTATTTCCAGGCCTTTCGATAAAGGAAAGTTCATGGATTTATGCAACAGCGTACGGCGGAAATATCTGAACCACAGAATGCAGCGCAAAGATGTGAACCAGAATTGCTGTAATCACTTGTATTTTGATTGTTCAAAGTTCACGTATGCATGCAAGAAGCAGTAGAAGCAGAAAAACCAATAAAACGAAGAGCGGTCCAGCGGACCGCTCTTCGTTTTTAGGATTCTTTAAATTTGACAATTTCCCGGATGGCTTTTGCGAGCGCCCGCGCCCGTTCCGGCGCGTCCCCAACATGGGAGCGGGCCACCATTAATAAACGGATTTCCTGCTCCTCCAGATATTCAGTTAACTCCGCATCCCGGCAGAGATCGTCAGCCAGGGGATTCTCACCGCCCCGGCTGAGTGTTTCCCAGGCATTCAGCGCATGGGAGCGGATACGCGCATGCATCTCCTGCCGGTCTGCACCGGCCTTGACCAGTGCCATCAGCACCCGTTCGGTGGCTGCGAACGGCCCGTAGACGGCGAGGTTGCGGGCGATGGCGGCCTCATCCACGCCCAGTTTGGAGAAAATGCTGTTCGCCGTGCGGAGCAGCTCATCCGCGGCGAGACAGGCTTCGGGGAGCAAAATCCGCCGGTTGGCTGAATCATCCAGGGTGCGTTCAAGCAGGGAGTGCGCCGCATTATCCCAGGCGATGCGCGGCAGGGACGCCAGGTAGCGAGCCAGCGAGTTGATTTTTTCCGAACGGATCGGATTCCGCTTGAACGGCATGGCCGACGAACCGACCTGTTTCTCTCCGAATGGTTCGGCCAGTTCGCCGATGGGCGGGGATTGCAGCAGGCGCAAGTCGAATGC
>JADGQD010000159.1 GCA_017882065.1 Anaerolineales bacterium
TGCGAGGGGGATTCGGTCTCTACCAGCCGTTTGAGCAGGGCGAGCATGTCAGGTGTGCGGGCGTCAAAGTTGTACATGGGATCAGCCTTTAGATCAGGGAGAAGACGAGACAGATGATACCAATGACCGCGCAGTAGACTGCGAAGACGTACAGCGAATGCTTGTTCAGGTAGCCCAGCAGCCACCTGACTGCCAGCCAGCCGACGATTGCCGCGCTAACGAATCCGACCGCCAGCAGGGGCAGGAACGAGCCGAGGCCCGACATATTGAGCAGGTCCATAGACTGGTATCCGCCTGCCGCCAGCATGACCGGCACGGACATCAGGAAGGCAAAGCGCGCCGCGGACGGACGGTCCAGGCCGCGTGCCATCCCGGCGCCGATGGTCGTCCCGGAGCGGGATGCGCCGGGGAAGATGGCGATCACCTGGGCGATACCAATGAACAGGGCATCCAGCCAGGTCATTTTCTCGAGGCTGCGGTTGCGCTTGCCCAACCATTCAGCCAGCGCCAGGACAACGGCAGTGATGAGCAGGCGGATGGCCGCTTCGAGCAAGGGTGCCTTGAACAGGGCTTCCACGGCGGATTTGAGCAAATAGCCGAAGACCAGGGCCGGGAGGGTGGCAACAATGATAAACCAGCCCAGTTTATTCTCCTGCGTGGAAAGTGGTTTGGCGAAGAACGCCTTGACCAGTTTCAGCAGGTCTTTCCAGAAGTAGACAATCAGCGAGAGGATTGTCCCAAGCTGGACGAGGATGAGGAACGAGAACATGGCATCGTTGGCCGTGATGCCCAGAAGTTTTTCCCCGATGAGCAGGTGGGCCGTGGACGAGACCGGGATGAATTCGGTCAGGCCTTGGAGGATACCGAGGAGGAAGGCATGGAAAATATTCATAGTTAATGGTTAATCCTTTTCTGTGAAATCTTCTGATATCCATCCTTTACTCTTTCTGCATTCCCTTTCCACTGCGCCAGCCATCCGGGGACATTGCTCTCAAATGTGCCGTTCAAGATGGAGACACGGATGTTTTTGACGAGTTGGATCAGGGCATGCAAATTATGAATGGACAGCAGCGTCCCAGCCAGAAATTCCTTTGCCACGATGAGATGCCGCAGATAGGCGCGCGTAAATGTCTGGCAAGTATAGCACTTACAGGTCTCGTCAATCGGACGCGGGTCGCGAGCGAAGGCCGCGTTCATCAGGTTGAGCCGCCCCTCGGACGAAAAGGCCGCGTTGTGTCGGGCCAGCCGGGTGGGCAGGACGCAGTCAAAGATGTCCACGCCGCGGGCGATGCCGTTGATCAGGTCTTCGGGCGTGCCGACGCCCATCAGGTAACGCGGTTTTTTCTCCGGTAGGAGCGGATTGACCAGATCGAGGGTGGAATACATCTCGTCTTTCGTCTCGCCGACCGAGAGGCCGCCGATGGCGATGCCGGGAAAAGGCAGGGAGGCGATGAATTGGGCCGACTCAGTCCGCAGGTCCGGGTTGACCCCGCCTTGTATTATGCCAAAAAGGGCCTGGTCGGCACGTGTCTTCGCGGTCAGACAACGTTCAGCCCAGCGGTGGGTCCGTTCCATGGCGATCTTGCTGTAGGCGTGGTCGTTGGGGTCGGAGCATTCGTCGAAGGCCATGAGGATGTCAGCGCCCAGGTTCTCCTGGATTTGGATGGACTTTTCGGGGGTGAAGCGGTGCGTCGAGCCGTCAATGTGACTTTTGAAGGTCACGCCGTCGTCATCAATCTTGCGGGTCTGGGCCAGCGAGAAGACTTGGAAGCCGCCCGAGTCGGTCAGCAGGGGGCGCGGCCATTGCATGAATTCGTGCAGACCGCCCAGCTCGCGGACGAGTTCGTCTCCGGGACGCAGGTAAAGGTGGTAGGTATTGGAGAGGATGAGGGATGCGCCCAGTTCATCCAGTTGTGCGGGCGTGAGCGTCTTGACCGTGGCCTGCGTGCCGACCGGTGCGAAGACCGGCGTTTCGAGGTCGCCGTGCGGGGTGTGGAAGACCCCGGCGCGGGCGCGGCCAGTTTTCGCTTTGAGTTCAAATTCAAACATTGAATGGTCTATCCTGTCTGAATGGGTTACGATATTTTCATGGCTTTCGCGCCAAAATGTCGGAGCGCGGCGAACCGGCAATCCAGACCATCAGCAGTTGCACCAACGCTCCTGCACTTGCATAGGCAAACAGGTCAGCGATCAGCGGCAGCGGCCCGGGACCAAATACGATCAGGCTTGTGGTGAGGCTATACAGATAATCACGCGTGACCCCGAAGAACGCGAACATCACCAGAAAGACAACCAGGCCACGCGTACCCCAGCGTCTGATCACGCGCCAGCCAACCAGTCCCAGCGCCGCGCCATAGAACAAGGCGGCGGCGATATACCAGGCAAAGGGAGCGCGGCCTGTCGTTACGGATGGATAATGCCACCATCCCAGTCGAGCCGCGAGGCTGTCGTAAAACATGACCAGGGGAATGATGGGAAGCGCCCCCACCAGCGCGCCTGCAATGCGTTGCAGCGTCGCACGGGTGAAAAAAGCGATCACCGCGAACATAATCGCCGTACTGATTATTCCAAGGGCAAGGATTTTGGGGTCAAGAAAATTCATGGCAACCCTCGTCTTTCAATTATAAACACTCCGCGCTCCTTCCAGGATTTGCCCGGCTGTATACCACCAAAACACGGACACTCTATGCGCTGAAATGCTTGATAAAAACTCGTCTGCGCTTGTGCTGTCTCTTCTCGTAGTATTTCCATTGTCCCTGGACGTTCTGGTTCGTCTCGAGTTCCGGGTTGGATTCTACTTTTGTTATGCCGAGTTTGTTGAATACGCCGTGCATTTTATTCATCAGGATGGCGTTCACGCCTTTTCCCTGATATTCCGACCTGACGGCGACCAGGTACAGGTCTGCCCGGTCGTTCTTTTTGAGTGCTCCGAGGAGATAAATAAACCCAAACGGGAAGAGCTGTCCCTTTGTTTTTTGCAGTGCCAGGGAGAGGGACGGCATGACGATGCCAAAGGCAACCATGCGGTTATTCTGGTCCATAACCATCGGCACGAAGTCGGGGGTCACGAAGCCGAAATATTGATCAATGTAAGCCTCGATCTGTTTTTCGGTCAGCGGTACAGTGCCGTATAAATGCTTGTATTCGTCATCCAGCAACTGAAACAGTTCTCTTGCGTATAGCAACAGTTCTTTCTTGTTACGCAATTCCAACAGTTTAAGCTTGTTGCGCCGCAGAGCAATATCCGCAATCCGGGCGATGGTCTCGTTGGGTTCGGGTGGTACCGAAAACTCATATTCCATCCAGTCGGTGTCTTTCACATACCCCAATTTTTCCATGTGTTTTGGGTAATAAGGATGGTTATAGAGGGTGGCCAGTGTGCCAAGCTCATCAAAGCCTTCCACGAGCATCCCCTCCCGGTCCAGATCGGTGAAGCCGAGCGGGCCGTGCACGGCGGTCATGCCGGCTTCCTTCGCCCAGGTTTCGACCGTCTTTATTAATCCCTCGGATACGCTCGGATCGTCAATGAAGTCAATCCAACCGAAACGCATATAGCGTTGTCCCCATTTTTCGATATGCCGCCGGTTTAGGATGGCGGCCACCCGGCCGACAATGCGGCCGTCTCGATAGGCCAGCCAGGTGCGTGCCTCGCAGTGTTCAAAAGCGGGATTCTTGTCCCGGCGCAGGGTGTTGAGTTCGTCGAACAGGAGCGTAGGAACCCAATTCGGGTTGCCGCGGTATAAGTCGAAAGGAAAATGGATGAACGATTTTAGCTCTTTCAGCGTGGTTACTTCTTTGATTTGAACATCCATGGAATTACCCTTTCTATTTATTACTTGCGGCGGCTGCGGCCCCAACCCGGTTTTTTCGACTTTTCAGCAGGCGCACTTTTGCCGGAAGGCAGGGCCACGGGGGCATGGAGGGTCTGCTGGTAGTACTCATCCAGCAGCATGGTGATGATGGGCAATTCTTCTTCGCTTTCGGCCAGGCTGCGAGCGAGCGGGGTAAACCGGCGCGAGCGCTCAGACTGGAGCTTATCCCGCCCGCGCAGGCGCGCTTCGAGCAGGGCGGTGGTTCGTTCTGCCACCACGGCAGCCACGTCGGCGTCGGAGGGGATGGGGCGTTCTTCAAAGGGGATGCTGAAAGTTTTGGCAATCTTGTCGAGAGTGTACTTTTCCAGCCGGTTGACCAGGGAGATGGCCACTCCGCTGGCTCCGGCGCGCCCGGTCCGCCCGGCGCGGTGGATGTAGGCTTCCAGCTCGTCGGGCGGCTCGTACTGGATGACGTGTGACAGAGCGGGGATATCCAACCCGCGCGCCGCCACGTCGGTGGCGACCAGAAAGCGCAGGGTCCCGCCTCGGACACGGTCGAGCACCCGTTCGCGGTCGGACTGGGAGAGATCGGCGCTCAACTCGTCCGCGTCGTATCCAAAGCGCTGCAAGACCACCGAAACGTAATGGACCCTGGCTTTGGTATTACAAAAGATGATGGCAGAAGTCGGGTTCTCCACCTCGATCAGGCGCACCAGACTGCGGTCC